>JAKOQD010000388.1 GCA_029778515.1 Actinomycetes bacterium | reverse complement strand
TCTTGGCGGGTCGTCTTCGCCGGCTACGGCTCCGTGACTGCCACTCCGTCGAAGCTCACCCTGCAACCCGCGGTCGCGACCACCGCGGACACGACGCATGCCGCCCTCGTGGTCGGCACGTCGCAGACGAACGTCCGGTTGAAGACCCGGGTCACGCTCAACGCTCAACTGCGCACGGGCTCGTCCGCCAATCCGTGGGAAACCGGCTGGCTGGTCACGCGCTACCAGGACCCTGAGCATTTCTACTACGTGGCGCTGAAGACCAACGGCTGGGAACTCGGCAAGCGCGATCCGGCGTACCCGGGCGGGCAGCGCTTCCTCGCGACTGGCGACAGTCCGGCTGCGGAGGAGGGAGCCTCACAACAGGTGGTGCTCACTGCTTCCGGGAACAAGATCTCAGTCCGCATCGACGGCGAGGCGGTGGCCACGTTCACCGACACCCAACGGCCGTACCGCAGCGGAGCCGTCGGCTTCTACGCCGAGGACGCTGCGGTCACGTTCGACAAGATCAGCGTCGCGTCGCTGTAGACGAGTCCAGCGATGACCGCGACGCTAGTCAGCCCCAGACGATGGCACGTGCTGCTTGCGCTGCTGGTCGCCGCCGTGAGCGTGCTGCCGGCAATGCCAGCCCGGGCAGCCACGGCCCCGTTCCCCTACACGCTGTCTGTGCAAGGCGGGTACGGCAGCGCAGAGGTCGTGGTGCCGGTTCCGGAGGGCACCGCGCCGATCCGACTGCGCGGGACCATCGACTCCAGTTACAGCACTCCCGGCGACTTGGTGATCACGGTCAACGGCAGGCGCGCCGCGTCGGTTCCGGCCGTCGGCGGTGGTCCGTTGACCGTCGACCTCGCTGCCTCGGACGTCGTCGACGGTGGCATCACCATCGGTCTGCGCGCGGCTCTGCAGCCGCACCAGGACTGCTGGCAGGACGATCAGGCGGTCGCCACGCTGACGGACCCGGTGCTGCGGCTGGATGCCGACCCGCCGGCCCCCACGACCATCGCCGAGTTCCTCGCTGCGGGCTCGCCTGCCTACGTGATCGCAGTACCGTCCCAGCCAACCCCGGCCGAGCAGCAGGCCGGCCTGGACGCCGTGCTGGCACTGCGGCACCTCTTCCCGGATCAGACCTCTGTGACACTGGTCACCACCGACGATCCGCAGCCGACATCTCCGCGCAGCCGCACGTTGGTTGTCACCGAGAACGGCACCGGGGGTAACAGCTTGGCGGTGCAGGACGGCCGCCTGCTGGTCAGCGGGGATGCCGCGGAACTGCCGGCTGCCGCGATCTCGCTGGCTGATCCCAACACCGGTCTGCTCGACCTGGCTTCGGTCACCGATCTGCCCGGCACCGCTGCCTACGACCCGGTGACCGACACCGCCAGCTTCGCGCGATTGGGCATCTCTGACCTGGCGGTATCCGGCATCGGCCGGGTGGCACAGACGGTGCCGCTGGCGCAGGCGTGGTTCGGCGCGCCGGTCAAGCAGCTGATCGTCGACCTGCAAGCCACCGCCACACCCGTGCTGGCGGGTCAACAGGGCCGCGTGAATGTGCTGTGGAACGACGAACTGATCGCCTCCCAGACCCTGACCACGGACTCCCGCGTCGGGCTGCGCTTCACTGTGTCCGCTCTGCAATTGCGCAATGTGAATGATCTGACACTGGAGTTGCAATACCAGCCCGCCGGCGGTGACTGCCGGACCGTACCTTTGCCGGGCAAGGTCGAGGTCGACGTGGACAACAGCACCATCACGCCGACTTTCGGCGCCTCCGTCGGACCGGGCTTCCAGCGTTTCCCTCAGTCATTCGGCGCCGAGATCCCGGTCGCCGTGGTCGGTTCGGTGACGCAGGCACTGCCGAACATTGCCAGCCTGCTCGCCGCGGCCACGGCCAGCAGCCCGCAACAGTACGTGGTGACGTTGGCAGATGTTGCCGATCTGCCTGATGGCGGTGTCGCCGCGGGCGTCACGGCAGAGCAGGCCGATGCCTTGGGCGCTCCCTTGCCATCGGACACCCACGAGTTCGCCGCCGGACAGTCCGGTGACTACGCGGCCTTGCAGGCCTTTCAGAGCGGCCAGCGCGACCTGATCGTCCTCTCCGATCAGCCCGCCGAACCAGCGCAGATTCTGGCCACGTGGCCCACGGCTGCGGGCTGGTCGACGCTGACCGGGCAGGTGTACGTCACGTCCGGCGGTCTGCCAGAG
>JAKOQD010000387.1 GCA_029778515.1 Actinomycetes bacterium | reverse complement strand
TCGAGCAAGGGACTGACCGTCGCGGCGGAAGGCGGCGATGCCGAGCTGGATCATCAGCAGGATCAGGATCAGTGAGCCGGCGATCCAGAACGTGTAGGGGTAGATGCCTCGCATGGGCCCGTTCTCGGACAGATCGGGGACGAGGAAGTCGTCCTCGATGCCAAGAATGAGTTTGAGCAGCCACAGTCCGGCGTTCCAGATCCCGAGCATGGCCGCAGTCCAGCCGTCGGCGACGATCTTCCCGGCAGCGTTGCCGAGGTAGGTGAAGGGGTTGACGTAGTCCCACCAGTTCATCGAGTCTCTCCTGGGTCTACTGGTCGGCTGGGCTGGTCAGGGTCCTCCAACCGGCCTGCCCGGCGAGGTCGGTTCCGGGCCAGGTGGAGGGGGCACGTGCGGGTGCCGGTCCGTCGCCGATGACCCACCGGCCCCCGTCCTGGTCGGTCCACTGCATGCGTTCGCAGTGGCCGTAGGCGATGCGGGCTTGGGTGGAGATCTGGGCCTTGACGTCGAGCAGGACGCAGGCGAGCACCCAGTCGGTGCCGTCGACGCCTTTGACCTGAGCCGCGACCGGGGTGGCGACGACGGCGGCGTGGAGGCTGTCTGCGTACTGGCCGGCGCCGCTGGACAGGAAGGCCTGAATATTGCCCGTTAGTTCCCACGCTTCCACGGGGACGGCGTTCGTGGTCGACCAGGCGGCGTGCACCTGGTGCGCGCGATCGATCGACATGCCCTGCAAGACGGTGGTCTCGATCGCTGCCAGCTGTCCGATCGCTCCCTCTGGGGTCTTGGGGAAGCCGGTGGGCACATCTGCGGGGCCAACCTTTCCCGCTGGCGGCAGGGTGAGCGTGAGGCTTTGACGAGCCGATGGGGTACCCGAGCGGCTGGCCTCGGGCGGGACGGCCAGCATCGCCGCGGCCGCGATGGCGTCGCGCCTCGCCGGGCCGGGAGGGAGCTGCTCGGCGGCTTGAGCCGCAGCCGCAGGTGCGGCGGTCGTGGTCCGGGTGGAGGCGACCGCGCTGTACACCGCATAGACCAAGCCACCGAGCAGCAGCAGAGCCGCCATCGCAACCACGACCAGGGTGCGCACGAGACGTCGGCGACCCCACTGGTCGGCGGTGGCGGCTGCCGTGCTCATCCGACGCAGCCGCTGCCGGTGATGCCGGACAGCATGCCGGGGACGACCATGTAGGCAACGGCTGCCACGAAGACGACCGCCACGCCCACCACGCCGGCCTTGCTGGCGTGCGGCATGGAG
>JAKOQD010000386.1 GCA_029778515.1 Actinomycetes bacterium | reverse complement strand
GCGGCTACGGTCGAATTGCTGCGCAGCGCGGTGCCGCTGGTGCAGGAGCGGCTGGTGCTGCTGAGCGAGGCATTGCCCAAGCTCGCGTACCTGTTCACCGCCGATGCCGATCTGATGATCGACCCGGAGGCGCTGGCGAAGGCTGGTGCGGACGCGTCCGCGGTGGTGGCTGCGGCGACCACGGCGCTGAGCGGGCTGGGGGAGTGGAACCACGAGACCATTCAGGCTGCGCTGCGCGAGGCGCTGGTCGACGGGCTCGGGCTGAAGCCGAAGTTCGCGTTCGGGCCGGTGCGGCTGGCCATCACCGGGTCGAATGTCTCGCCGCCGCTGTTCGAGTCGATGGAATTGCTGGGACGGGAATCGTCGCTGGCGCGGCTGGTGAAGCTGCAGACCCTGCTGTGAGCGAGGTCGTCGCGATCTTCGGCGGGCGTAGCGAGATCGGGCTGGCGATCGCCACCCGGCTGGCTCCCGGCGCCACGATCGTGCTCGCGGCGCGTCCTGGCGGTTTGGGTGCCGCTTTGGCTGCCTGCCGGGACGCCGGGGCAGCCCGCGTGGAAACGGTCGAGTTCGATGCCGACGATCTGGACGCCCAGGCTGGCGTGGTGGCCGAGATCGAGGGCCGGGTTGGCCCGATCGATGTCGCGGTGCTGGCCTTCGGCGTGCTCGGCAACCAGGCGTTGGCCGAGCAGGACCCGCTGGCCGCCGCCGCGGTACTGAACACCGATTTCGTGGCCCAGGCTGCGCTGCTCACCGTGCTGGCCGAACGCATGCGGACACGGGGGCGAGGCACCTTGGTCGCGTTCTCCTCGGTGGCAGGCGTGCGGGTGCGGCGCGCGAACTACGTCTACGGCTCAGCGAAGGCTGGGCTGGACGGGTTCGCGTCCGGGTTGGCGGACGCGTTGCACGGCAGCGGAGTGCACCTGATCATCGCCCGGCCTGGCTTCGTGATCGGCCGGATGACCGAGGGCATGGAGCCGGCTCCGTTCTCGTCCACCCCCGAGCAGGTGGCCGACGCTGTGGTGCGCCGGATTCGCTCGGGCCGAGGTGTGGACCTGTGGATCCCGTGGCAATTGCGCGGCATGTTCGCGATCGCCCGCCTGGTTCCCCGTCCGCTCTGGCGGCGGATGCCCCGCTGAAGTCGTCCCTCACGCCTCCCGCCCTAGTCGGACCCTCCAACTTTGCTCCCTTTCGGGAGCAAAGTTGAGTCGGACGGACGTTTGGGGCTGGTCGAACTGGTCGAGACTTCGGCGATCAGAAGTTGAATGGGATGGATGGACGCGCCGACGACCGACGGGCGGACCGACCCGCCCGGGACGCGGG
>JAKOQD010000385.1 GCA_029778515.1 Actinomycetes bacterium | reverse complement strand
GATGTCGCGGGAGCGGGCGTCATGTACGTGAGCGACACGGCGCCGGCGGTCGGAGAGGTCATCCGGCTCGCTTTACGGGGTGCCCCATGAGGGCGCTGCCCGACTTTGTACTCACGTACGTGGGCATCGCCGTAAGCCTGAGTCTGGTCTGGTTCGCGGTGCGCGACCGGCCCGGCTCGGCCACCTATCGCTGGGCGGCTCCCCGGGTGGCGGCGCTGCGGGTGTGGGTGTCGCGGGCACCGGCCACCTTCGTCTATGTCGCGATCTGGACAGCCACGTCGATCCTGGCTCAGGGCCAGCCGTTGACGATCTCCGAACTGGTGGCCCGCTACGCCTCCACCAATCTGTACAACTTCCACAGCGAGCCGTTCCGCACGCTGGTCGCGAGTTCGTTCTTGGTGGCGGACAACGGTCTCTTCTACCCGGTGTATGTGGCTGGCTTCTTCCTGGTGGCCGCCCGATTGGAGCACCGCGTCGGGTCGGCCCGTTGGCTGGCGGTCGCCGTCGTGGCACATGTGGGCGGATCGCTGATCATCCTGGCGCTGGAGCGCATCGGCATCCGGAACGACCTGCTGCCGCACCGGATCGCGATCACCGAGGACATCGGTGTGTCGTACGTGTTGGCCGGCGCGATGGGCGCATATGTATGGCTGGCGAGACGCCGGTGGGCTTACGTCAGCCTGCTGGTGTTGACGTTCGTCGTGCCCCTGATCATCTGGCCGCACCTGGGCAGTGCCGGGCATTTCATCGCCGCGTGTCTCGGGCTGCTCGCCGGTCGCTTCATCATGCGCTGGCCACTGCGTTCGCCGCTGGTGTGGCGGGTGCTTACGTCTGAGCCTGCCGGCGGGTCAGGACAGTCCGGACCCCCCGCCAGCCCAGCATCGTGACGGCGAGGAACGATGCGGCCACGAGGATGAACGTCGCGGCCGTACCCTCGCCCATGACGCGGCGCAGGAGCATGCCGCCGACCAGCGTCACCAGCCAGATCACCACTCCGGCCTTCAGCGACTCCGGGGCGCGCAGGGGAGCGGCGACCAGCCAGGCCACGGCCAGCGCGGCGATGAACGGCGCGGCGACCTGGAGGAAGGAGTCGGCCTGGGCATGATTCTGTATCCCGAGGGCGATGAATGCGAGGACACTGACGAGGTCCAATAGCGCGGCGATCCAAGGCTTCACGAGTGTCACTGTAGTTGCGCGTCCGCTCGACCCGTCGGACGCTGAGGACATGATCAGCGAATACATCGGGGTCTACCACGCCGATGGCGGGCTGGTCGGTGAGGCCAAGTATGTGATCGGCCACCTGCTCGGCCGCACACACTGCTCCTTATGCGACATCACGCACTCGCCGCTGCGCCGCAAGCGGCAGTGGGACGCGTTCGTCGGGGGTCTCACCGTGCCGTTCCGGCTCTACCACCTCAATGAGATGCCCTCCGACGTGGCCGACGTGGTGGCCACCGTCGGCAGCCCCGTGGTCTTGAGCCGGGATACGGCCGGTGTGCTGCAGCTCGTCCTGACG
>JAKOQD010000384.1 GCA_029778515.1 Actinomycetes bacterium | reverse complement strand
GGCCGGTTCAGGTGGCTGCTGGTGGTGTGGGTTTGCCCTGGCGGGGCTCGGCGCGGCACACTAGGGCCTCGCACACGCGCAAGTGGCGGAACGGCAGACGCGCTGGCTTCAGGTGCCAGTGTCCGCAAGGACGTGGGGGTTCAAATCCCCCCTTGCGCACTCAAGGGTAGTTCCCGAATGTCGGGGTCATCTCTTCCCGAAAGTCCCCGGTCAGATCGATCTGGCCGGGGACTTCGTCGTTGTTGGCAGCCGGGGACGCGAGACGGGTGGGCCGTGTCGTCCTGGACCGGCTGAGGAGACCCTCGAATGGTGGCGGGGCCTGATTGGACCCGCGCCAGAGCGCGTTCCGGGGTGCTGGAGAGCCCGAGTCGGGCAATAGTGCAGCAGGTTGCTGCACAAAGGGATCGAGCGGTGTAGGGAGTGAGGCTACGGCCGCTCGCCGGGGCTGCGGGCTCGCCGGTCGGTGCGGTAGTAGTGGTCGAGCTGCCGATCGTCTGGCTGCTCGTCGAGGACGAGCCGCCACGGGTCGTCGAGCTCGCGGGTGGTGTGCCACTTGTGCAGGCGGCGGACATTCATGCCCAGCAGCGCGAAGGCGGTGAGTAGCCCGGTAGCGGCGCGTCCGCGGCAGCGGATGAATCCGCGGTTGAGGTTGACGTCGAGGTAGCGGGCCAGGCCGTTGAGTCCTTCGATGCGGCTGCGCCGGTTCCAGGATTTCGCCCACGCGGTGCTCTGCCAGGGCAGCGGTTGCCGGTCGCGTTCCAGGGTGGTGACGGGGACGGTGACGGTGGCCCCGCATCCGCAGGGCGTGCCCTTCTGGCATGCGGTGAGCGGGCGGGTCGCCGGGTCGCTGCGCATGCTCTTGGGCACGTTCCGGCATCGCACTCGTCCGGCCAGGGCTGGGCCTTTGAAGCGTTGGGCGCCGGTCACCGAGTCCGGTGCCTTGTGCGCGACGAACTCGTACTTGCGGCGTCGGTTGAACTCCTCCCGGCGTCGCGCCTTGGTGGTGGCGGTGTCGGCGGGTCGTGGCGGGTCGAGCTCGCGTAGGTCGGTGGGGATGGCGGCGCTGTGGAGGCGGCCGTCGAGCCAGAT
>JAKOQD010000081.1 GCA_029778515.1 Actinomycetes bacterium | reverse complement strand
TCCACTCTCTTTGCGCGATGACTCGCTAATGTCGTGTCATGGACCTACCGGACGGCTACCTGGACGCCCTCAGCGACGAGTTGGCGCCCTACGGCTTCGAATTCGGAGCGACCACCCCCGATGAGGACGGCGGCTTGGCGCTGCGCTACCAGGCCGACCCTGAGTCATTCGCTCGCGAGTTCCCGCAGGCAGGCGTCGAGGATTCCTACGGCGTCCATTGGCCGCCTCACCACCTCGCCCTCTGGCTACGGTTCGACCGCCACGGCGACCCGTACGAAATCTCGTTCGAGACCTTCGACCTGCTGGCCGACACCGCGTCCAATGATCCGCAGCTCAACGCCCGGCTGAACACGCTCGAAGATCCGTCCGACCAGGCGAGCGCTATCGGTGAGGCGCTCTACGCCGCGCTGCATCCCCAGCACCACGAGTACTCCGACTACCTGGAGTGATCCGGGTCCAGTCTGACTGGCTGATCGCTACCAGACCAGCGTCAGCCGATGCGATCGGTTTCGGCTGCCCAGACCGCAGCCGCGGCCTGGTTGCTCGTCTGCCAGTACTTCCAGACCACGTAGCCGGCACCGGCGAGTACCAGAACAGCGCGTAGTACCTTCTTCAAGACTCCTCCAGCTCTACTTGGTCGGCTCTGCGGACGCCTGGGTGGCTACCGCCAGCGACGGGTTCGCCAGTGCGAAGTCGTCGGTGGCAAACGCTTGGCGCAGCGCGTCCATCGAGCGTTCCTCGGCCAGGACTGCACGGGCGCCACTGCGGGTCACCGCTACCTGAATGGTGGCGATCTCGTCCGCGTGCACCTTCGACTCCACCAGGATGGCCTGGATCTCGTCCGTGGTCAGGCTCTCGTCGAGCTTCAGGCACGGGGTCAACGCGTTCAGCACCCGATCGAACCTGGTGGGCTCGGTGATCGCCGAGCCAGCGGACGCCCGCACGAGGGTGGCACGTAGGATCTCCGCGGACGCGAGCGAACGGTCGTGCGCCGGCATGCTCGACAGGCGTTCGACGGCCTGGGCGCCGCTGACGAGGTCACCGTCCAGTTCGATCCCGCCCAACGCGTCCACCACATGGGCGAACCGGTCGCGGTCGATCTGCACCAGGTGATCCATCCGCGCCCCAGTCATTCGCTCGAGTTCGCGCATCACCAGCAGCGGATCGCGACGGTTGGTCGACGCCAGTGAGCCGGACGAGCCCTGCAGATCGATCGGGAACGCGATCAGCGTAAGTTGCTGCCGCGACGCCGAGAGGTGGGCCACCACCAGCGCATCGAGAGCGTCCGCCGACGTGCTGGTGAGTACGTAGTTCACCGCGTTGACGCCGTCGACGACCACTGCGGACGGCCGTCCGGAATACGAGCCGAGTGAGCCGATCCGATCAATCTCGGACGAGGCATCGGAGACGCGGTTCAGGTAGACGGTGAGCAGCGCCACCGCACCAACGGACACCGCGGTGGCGCCGATGAGCAGCACGATCGCGAGCCGGTCCAGCCAACTCCTACCCACGGCGCGCGCCTGCGTACCCTCCGTCATCCCACCTCCTGTCCGCGCCAAGCCTAGGCGGGTGAGGCAACCATGCGCCGCCGACTCCAGGCAGCGCTGCCACCGGTTAGCCTTTCCCCATGCCTGCGGAGAACCAGCGACAGGCGGACGCACGGCGCCGCCACGAACTCGCCGCCGCGGCTGTTGCCGCTGAGGCGGCCGCAGCCCAGGTCCAATTGGACGCGTTCGTGGCGCGGCTGACGGCCGCGTCCATCGATCCAGAGCCGTTGCAGGCCACGCTGCTGAACGGCTCCAGGGTGAAAACCGACAAGGTCGGTTGGTATCTCAACGCCGCCCAGACACTCGCGATCGGCCCGGACGGCACCTACTACCAACTGGTCACATCGGGAGGCCCGCTGGCCAGGTTGAGCGGCGTGCGGATCGGTCCCGGGACGCCAACCCTGGTTATCGGACGTGGCGGCCGTGACGGCGAGACCGGCGATCTCGCGGACTTCATCGACCGCGCTTGGGCTCGCTACGCGGCCGAGTGAGCTCACTACCGACCCCAGAGACGGCACCAGGGGGCCGCTGGATATCCGAGCAGCTCCCTGGGCGTCTAGGGGGCGACCTCTGCGGGTCGCGTGTTGTATTGATTCAGTACACAGCGTAGAGCGCTTTCACCGGTCGTTTCCACCAACGGCAAGCGTTGTTGTGTAATCGTTAACATTGGAGATCATCCTCCTGTCCTAAGCGAAGTTGTTGGCTGTCCGAGATTGACAACAACTGGGCGGGTTCGGGCAACACCCCGGACAACACCCGTTCGCGAAGCTGGCCGGCATGGCGGTGAGTGGAGTTCTGGGAGCGCTGGAAGCGGAGTGGAGCCGCTTCGCGGACGGGTCCTCAACCCGGGTATTGCGGTGGGCGGAGCTTGACCGGGCACTGCTCGGCTGCCGTGGGGTGGACGCCGTCCTGGCTCGCATCCGGCGCGAGCCCGATGCCGTCCTGGCCGCGCTGCTACGCATCGGACAGGGTGGTGACCAGTTGGCCCTGCTGGTGGTGGTGAAGGCGATGCTGGGAAAGTTGGTGCTGCTGAGCGCCGGTCGACCCGATGTGCTGATCGAGGCGATCTCCGAGATGTGGCTGGCGACGGCGGAGTACCCGGTCGCCCGCCGGCCCCGTTCGATCGCAGCCAATCTCAGTTGGACGGTGAGCCGTCGGATTCGAGCATCGCCACCACGCACGTCCGCGCCGCTCACGGTCGAACCAGCGGCAGCGACGCCAGATCCGGACGCGAGCACGACTCTTGCGGACGCACGTCGATTGGGCCTGATCGACGAGCTCACCCATCGCACGCTCTGGGCGGTGTACGTAGCCGGCCTGACCAG
>JAKOQD010000383.1 GCA_029778515.1 Actinomycetes bacterium | reverse complement strand
GTACTGGTGGAATCTCACCTGCCCAAGTGGCTACCGCGCCGACGTGACGATCTGGCTGGAGGAGAAGCTCAACGGCACTTGGTACTTTCAGGGCAGCGCGGTAACCGGAAAGAACCGGGCACCAGGGAGCGGGAGCACTCAGCGAGTCAACAACAAGGTGAAGTGTGTGAACTCCAGCAGTCACCAATGGCGGTCCATAATCCTTGCGGACATCGTTGGGCACGCAGACTCCGCCCCGCTTGCGTACACAGTGGATCGGACTCTCTCCTGCTATTGAGCAACTGGTTGAGTGCGTTGCCTCAGACCATCTTTCGAGCGAGCGGGCAGCTGTCGATGACTGAACCAGAGGGGGTATGCCGTATGAGCGTCGACGGCGAGCTGTGGGACGTGAGCCACCGTGGAGACGGTCAATATGATCTCAGCTGGACTAGGGAGAACAGCCCCAACTATGGCTTTTCGATGAACTTGGGCGGACGGGAAGCAGAGATGACACCGCAGATACTGGAAGATGTCATCCGCGAGTTCATGGACAATATCAACCCTGAGACGGGCTACCTCGATTGAGTCAGGCCAGGTAGCGGCAGGTGCTGCTCCTCTTTTGTGGCGCGGGTCCGACCACGCTGCCAGCTCAGCTGCTCTGACTGACCCGCTGGCCGGCGCGGACGGCGAGTTGGCGCCAGTCGTCGTCACTGAAGTCGAAGCTGCTGGACGGGTTGGCGAGCAGGTAAACCATGCGGGTGTCCACGGTCAGCACCGCGACCCGGAAGGCCACGGTGGTCGTGCCAGTGCTCTGGGTGACCAGGTAGGTCGAGCCCGCGATCTTGGCGCCGTTGACCCCGGTGCCCTTGATGCTCGGACCTTCGGTCACCTTCGCGGTCGGTGCCCGGTCGGGGCATCCATCGATGTTCTTGGCCAGCTTGTCGCGCAGGTTCGTGGCGGCCTTGGCCGCGCTGAAGCTGTACACCGCCTGGTCGATGCCGAAGCCGGACGGCGCCTTTGCGTCGTCAGCCAAGAGGAAGGTGCGCTGGCCGACGCTGGTGGTGCCGGTGACCGCGTTCAGGTCAATGACCTCGCACTGGCTGCCGATCAGGTGCAGCGTTGTCGCCGGATCGGTGGCTCCCCAGCGGCCGGCGGCCGGGGTGATTCGGGGCAGGTCGGCCGCCACCAGCCAGCCGGGCAGTGCGCCGGCGGCCGGCACGTCCGCTGCGACCGAGATGCTGCTCGGGCAGGTGCCCTCGGAGCCAGTGCACTGGCGGTTCTGCGAAGCCGCGGAAGCGCTGGCCACCGCGGCGGCGTTCACATCGTCGGTGCTGGTGATCACATCGAGCAGGCCGACCGTCCGGCCGGTCCGGGTGAGTTGGAGGGAGTGGTATTCGTTCGCCTCGTTCTGCACGGTCACCCGGACGGCGTCGGCCGAATCGGCGAGCCCACTGATCGAACTCGCGCCGGTGATCAGCGCGGTGGTCTCCGGACAGGTGCCGGCCTCGGCCAGCCGAATCTGGTAGGCCGCGGTCGCGGTCGCCACATCCGCGTAGGTGTCGACCACGTTCACCACCGCTGCGGTGCCAACGGTGATCTTGCGGTTCACGCTGCGCTGCGCTTCGGGCAGGCCGTCGCTTTCAGCGGGCAGGCAGATCGGCCGCGCGCCATCTGCGGTCGTGATTCCGGAAGCCCAGTCCAAGCCG
>JAKOQD010000011.1 GCA_029778515.1 Actinomycetes bacterium | reverse complement strand
TCCGACCAGCCCGGCGCCTGGTCGAGTGATTTCTCCACTCCAAGGAAGCCGTTGGCGTCGAGTCGCAGGCCACCCGAACCGAGGTCGAGCAGCGAGTGCAGCGCGTCCCCCATCACCAGGCGCATGCCGGCGAAAGTCGGGTCGAGCCAGTTGATGGACGGCTGGCCCTCCTTGAAGTAGTGCAGGTAGACCCAGCGACGCTGGACACCCTTCCAGTCATAGATCGGCGGGGTCACCGACCAGTTGGTCTCCTTGACCCCGGGTTCGTAGAAGATCACCCGCTGCAATTCACCGATGATGTAACCCGCCTCAGCCAACGCACGCTCGGCGTCGGCGGTCAGGTTGACCGAGTCCAGGCCTTCGGGGACGTCGGGCAGCAGATCCCACGCCTCCTCGGGGATGTTGACCATGTGGTAGATGCCTGGGTAGTCAAGGTAATTCAGTTCGGCCAGCCGGAAGTCGGCGCCCTTGCCGGTGTGCGCTGGAACGATGTCGTCGATGATGGTGCCACGTCGGCGCGCAGCGTTCGCGCACATCTCTCGGAATTCATCCTCGGTGCCGAACACTGGATCGATCTGCATGCTGATCCGATCAAAGTGACCGTCCACGCTCGGTGTGGGCAACCAACCCGAGATGCCACCGGCAAGCTTGAGCGGCCCGGTGTGGATCGCGTCGATGCCGATCTCGGCGAACGCGGCCCACAGCTCCTGCGCGCCGAGCGCGCCGAGGAAGGACTGCCCCGGGCGGGTGATCAGCGAGAGCGGGTAGGCCGTGAACCAAACCGACGCCTGTTGAACGGCTGCTCGCGGATCCGGATGCGCGTACGGGCTGGCCCACATCTCATGGTGACCGGCCAGCTGGCGGCCGAGCACCGTCGCATCGTGCAGCATCGACTGCTGCTCCAGCCAGGCGATGTAGGCCGGGTTGCGTCCGTCCGGCTCGAACGGCGGCGGCGCCACCGCGAGGGTGCCTCCACGGCGCTGCGCCTTCGGCCGCAGTCGCTCCGGACGCGCTGGGTAGAGCTGCTGGTCGTAGCTGATCTCGGGCAGCTGGTCCTCTTCGGGGGCCTCGGCCGGTTCGGTGTCGATGCTCACCGCGACAATCTATTCGTCGTCACCCACCCAGGACGAGAGCGCACCACGCGTTTCGGTCGCGCCGCGCACCTCCCCGCATACTGGACAGTTGCGTCCCAGGACGGGACGACAGTGTCCAGCTTGCGAAGGACCGGCGACAGCCGACCGCCCACCTCCGCGCAAACTGGACAGTTGAATCCCAGGACGGGGCAGGAGTGTCCAGCTTGCGAAGGGCCGGCGGACGCGATCGGCTCATTCCGAGGCGGCGGACTCCGTCACGGCCGGGCCGTGCAGCTTCGCCAGGCGGATCGCGAGCAGGTCCGCGCGATGTGCGTTGCCGTGGAGTTCCAGGTAGCGCTCGCCGAAGATGGCCAGCAGGGCGTCGTCGAGCCGGCGGACGGCGCCCGGCGGGTACTTGTAGCCCATCCGTTCGGTGATCGCGGCGGAATCGACCGCCGGCAGCAGTCCGTCCAGCTCCCGCAGGGACGTGATGCCCAGCTCCAGCAGCAGGCCGGCCATCCAGGTGTAGTGGTCCGAGCGCGACCAGCCAGCCTCGGGGAACTGCGCTGCGAGGAAGGCCGCCAGTTCCTGATCTGCGATCCGGGGATCGGACGCGTCCGCCTCCGGCGCCTCCCCGGCGAGCTCAGCGCGCAGCCGGTCGCGGATCACCTCAAACTCCCGGTCGGCGAGTTCCAGCAGGCCGGCGGCCAGGGTGAACCGGCGGTCCAGATCGGGCGCGAGCGCTTCCGGAATCGTTCCCTTGTAGCGGATGTCGTGCTCGAACTGGGCCCAGGCGTGCTGCAGCACCGTCCGGATCTGCACCTGCGCGCTGGTGACCCGCAGGCCCGCCAGCGATGCTTCGCCCAGCCACGCCGGGTCGAGCGCCACCTGCAGGTGCCGGCTGACATAGCCGAACCGGCCGGCGCTGGCTGTCGCCTGGCCGAGATCCTTGTCGTCCACCACCTCGAGCTGGTCACCGATCAGCCCGGCAACGGCAGCAACGTCACTGGTGACGTACGTGACGATCCGTACGCCGATCTGATCAGTGATGTCGCGCAGCGGATCGGGGTACCGCGGCCGGTTCTCCGAGGTGCGGTTGGTCTTCATCGCGAACGATGCGACGCTCTTGCCGCGGGCAGCGACGCTCAGGTAGTCGATGCCGCTGTCGTCCAGCATCGACTGCAGCCAGGCCGCCAGCCGCCGGGACAGCTCCACCACCTGCGGCTGCACCTGCGCGTACTCGCGGACGGCCTCGCGCACGATGTCGCGCTGAACGCTGCTGTCAGTCACGGGTTCCCTCTTTGCGAGCGTGCTCTTCATCTGGCCGTTCCGGCTGCCAAGCGCTTCCGGAGACTCCCGTTGAATGTAGCGCGCTCAGCGCATCACCACCCGGGTTCCGGCGATGAGGTCCGGTAGCGAGCGTCGATCGGCTCGCAGCAGCGACACCAGCCCGAGCACGCCCAGCCAGGCGACGGGCAGACCGAAGACCACGGCAAGCATCCACGGCGGGTGGTCGGGCAGCGCGGCGTCCACTCGGGCGCCGAGTCCTGGCACCACCCCGATCGGCCAGAGCCGGACCGACTCGCGCAGCAGGTAGCGCCACCAGGACGCGTCCGCACCACCGGCTCGTCGCACCGCCAACCCGAGCAGCGCGCGTCCGGGACTCGAACCGTCCGCGAGCGCTGGCGCCAGCACGAAGACCAGACCGAAGGTGAGGCTCCACAGACCGAGCGCCAGCGTCTCGGCGCGCAGGTCGAACCCGGAGAGTAGGGCCAGCGACGTGAACAGTCCGACCAGGTAGGCCAGCACCCAGCAGATTGAGTCGACCAGCAGCGCCAGGAAGCGTCGGCCGGGCGACAGCGAACCGACCGCCGCGGGCTGGTTGTCGGTGTGCCGGCGGGCCGGCAGCAGCACCACCAGCGGGGCCAGCAGCCAGCCCAGGGACGCGCCGAGGGTGCTGGCAACCAGGTCGTCCACGTCGAAGCTGCGGTAGCGGACGGCGTAGATGCCCCAGATGC
>JAKOQD010000382.1 GCA_029778515.1 Actinomycetes bacterium | reverse complement strand
TGCGGCCATCGCCGATCACCCAGCTGGTGCGCACCAGGTAGTGCTGCGGCAACTGTCCGACCAGCACGTCGCCGGCGGCCTTCGTCTGGCCATACACGCCCAGCGGCGAGATCAGCTCGTCCTCGGTGTGCACCTCGGCGGTGCCGTCGAACACGTAGTCACTGGAGACATGCACCAGCGTGATCCGGTGCTCGGCGGCCACCCGGCAGAGCGCCGCCACGCCGGTGACGTTTGCCGCCCAACAGGCCGTCCGACCGTCCGGTGTCTCGGCCGCGTCCACCGCGGTGTAGGCGGCGGCGTTGATGATCGTCCCGAACTGCTTCCAGTCGACCGCGGCCACGTGCGCCGGATCGGTCACGTCGAAGTCGGGCAGGTCGAGCAGTGCCGCGTCCGGCAGCTCTACCTGCAGCGCGCGGCCCAGTTGGCCGTAGGCCCCGATGATCACCGTCGGTTTCGGTGGCACCGGACGGGCGTCCGCCAGCCGCGGGTGCGCCAGGTCGGCGGCCGACACCACGGCCTGGTCGAGCGGGATCGGCCACGGCGCGGCCACCGTCTCGTCGGCGAGGTTCACATAGCTGTAGGACGCCAGCGACTCCGGGCTCCAGTGCTCGTTGACCAGATACGAATAGACGGTCTCCGGCACCAGCGTCTGGTAGCTGTTCGCCACCCCGCGGGGCACGAAGACCGCCGTCTCGGGGCCGACTTCCAGGGTGACCAGCCGGCCGAAACCAACGCCCGGACGCAGGTCTACCCAGGCGCCGAAGATGCGTCCGTGGGCGATGGAGATCAGCTTGTCCCACGGCTCGGCGTGGAAGCCGCGGGTTACGCCGGCCTCGGTGTTGTAGGCCACGCTGTGCTGCACCGGACGGAAGTCGGGCAGGCCCAGCGCGGTCATTTTGGCCCGCTGCCAGTTCTCCTTGAACCAGCCACGCGCGTCCCCGTGCGTGACCAGGTCGACGACCAGCAGGCCGGGGATCGCGGTCTGGTGGACGGCGAGCTCGCTCACTGGCCGGCCGCCGCGTACTTGGCTTCTGTCGCAGCTTTGAGCGGACGCCACCAGGCCTCGTTGGCTCGATACCAGTCGATGGTGTCGGCCAGACCCGCCTCGAACGAGGTGAACCGCGGTTCCCAGCCGAGCTCGTCCCGCAGCCGGGACGCGTCGATGGCGTAGCGCAGGTCGTGGCCGGCGCGGTCGTTGACGTGGTCGTAGGCGTCCGCCGGCTGGCCCATCAGGGTGAGGATCAGCTCGATCACGCTCTTGTTGTCCTTTTCGCCGTCCGCGCCGATCAGATAGGTCTCGCCGATGCGTCCGGACGCAATGATTCGCAGTACGGCGGCGTTGTGGTCGTCGACGTGGATCCAGTCGCGGACGTTCTGGCCGGCGCCGTACAGCTTGGGGCGGATGCCGTCGATGACGTTGGTGATCTGGCGGGGGATGAACTTCTCGACGTGCTGGTAGGGCCCGTAGTTGTTCGAGCAGTTCGAGATCGTGGCCTGGACGCCGAACGAGCGCACCCAGGCGCGCACCAGCAGGTCGGAACCGGCCTTGGTCGACGAGTACGGGCTGGACGGGTTGTACGGCGTGGTCTCGGTGAACTTCGCCGGGTCGTCGAGTTCGAGGTCACCGTAGACCTCGTCGGTCGAGATGTGGTGGTAGCGCTTGCCATGCTTGCGGACGGCCTGCAGCAGCTCGTAGGTGCCGATCAGGTTCGTCTGAATGAACGGCGACGGGTCGTTCAGCGAGTTGTCGTTGTGCGACTCGGCAGCGAAGTGCACGACCACGTCGTGCTTGCCGACCAGGTCGTCGAGCAGGGCCGCGTCGCAGACCGAGCCATGGACAAAACCGAACCGGTCAGCGGGCAACCCGTCCAGCGAGGCTCGCGAGCCGGCGTAGGTCAGGGCGTCCAGCACGGTAACCGAGTCGTCGGTGTGGGCCAGGACGTGGCGGACGAAGTTGCTGCCGATGAAGCCGGCGCCACCGGTTACCAGGATCGTTGACATGGTCTTGATCCTAGAGCGCTGGGAACGGGTTCGCGCTGCGGTCGAGTCCTCCGACGTGGCAGGATGCCAGGCATGCGCGGCATCATTCTGGCTGGCGGCTCCGGCACCCGGCTGCACCCCATCACGATCGGCACCAGCAAGCAGCTCGTTCCGGTGTACGACAAGCCGATGATCTACTACCCACTGTCGACGCTGATCTTCGCTGGCGTCCGCGAGGTGCTGGTGATCAACACCCCGCACGAGCAGGAGGCGTTCCAGCGGCTGCTCGGGGACGGTTCCCAGTTCGGCATCGAGATCAGCTACGCCACCCAGCCCGAGCCGAAGGGGCTCGCGCAGGCGTTCACTATCGGCGCGGATTTCGTGGCCGGGCACACGTCCTGTCTGGTGCTGGGCGACAATATCTTCTACGGCCAGGGCTTGGGGACGCAGCTGCAGCGGTTCAGCGACATCGATGGCGCCGCGGTCTTCGGCTACTGGGTGGACGACCCGACCGCGTACGGCGTGGTCGAGGTTGGCGAAGACCACCGGGCCATCTCGATCGAGGAGAAGCCGGCCGAGCCGAAGTCGAACTTCGCGGTGCCGGGGCTGTACTTCTATGACGAGCGCGTGGTCGAGATCGCGGCGAACCTGCCGCCGTCTGCGCGCGGTGAGTACGAGATCACGGACGTGAACCGGGTCTACCT
>JAKOQD010000381.1 GCA_029778515.1 Actinomycetes bacterium | reverse complement strand
TCGTGAGATGCACCGGTATGCCGTGCTCGGCCAGTGCCACCGCCAGGGCGGCCGCGACCGTCGTCTTGCCGACGCCACCCTTGCCCATGCACATGACCAGGCCATGACCGGCTGCGCGGAGGTCGTCGACCAAGCCGCGCAGGCCGAGGTCGAAACCGTCGGGGTGGGTCACTGCCGGATGTGAATCACCTTGCGGCCCAGAGCTTTCGGTTGACTCGAAGAGCGAGCGTAGGGCCTCGACGCCCATCACGGTCTGCGCCTTGAGTGTCACCTGGTCCTGGGCCAGCTGCGTGAGCGCCTCGGGCATGGCGACCAGCGCAGCGTGCTCACGGGCGTGGATGCTGTCGTGCAACGGATCTACCGGGTCACGCGGATCCGGTTCTGGGAGAAGTGCATTGACAACCAGGACCTGGTTGTGGAAGCCGATCTGCTGCAATTCGGTTGCGGTGCGGGCCGCTTCATAGAGAGAGCTGGGCTGAGCGCGTGCGACGAGGATCAGTTTGGTCTGCGCTGGGTCGCAGAGTCGTTGCAGCGCAACGGCATACATGGTCCGTGCGCGGTTGAGCCCGGCCATCGGACCGAGGCACGACGCATCGCCCTTTCCCTCGTCGAGGAACGCGGTCCAGTCGCCGGGCAGTTGCAGCAGCCGGATCGTGTGCCCGGTGGGCGCCGTGTCGAAGACGACATGGTCGTAGCGGCCGATGCGTTCGTCGTCGGCCAGCAGCCCGGTGAACTCGTTGAACGATGCGATCTCGGTCGTGCACGACCCCGAAAGCTGCTCGGTGATCGAAGCGATCTCGGGGGCAGGAAGCAGATCACGGACGGGTGCAATGATCCGCTCCCGGTATGCCGTGGCCGCCTCTTCCGGGTCGATCTCCAGGGCTTCCAGGCCGGCGACCTCTGGGATCGGGGTGACTCGGTCGCCGATGGTGAGCCCGAAGACCTGGCCGACGTTGGAGGCCGGGTCGGTGCTCACCAGCAGCACGCGACGGCCGGCTGCGGCCAGGTGCACGGCGGCGGCGCAGGCCAGCGAGGTCTTGCCGACGCCGCCTTTGCCGGTGAAGAAGAGGAAGCGCGGCGGGTCGGCCAGGAAGCGAGGGATCATGACGGCTCGATCGTCAGGGGTGAGCAACTCGGGATTCAGCAGCAGCCGCCGGTCGACCCGCAGCACGAGCCCGCGGACGCGACCGGCAGCAACTGCAGCCCGGGCGCGAGGTTTGGCGCAATGGCTGACGTGGCGGCGGCTGGGTCGGAGTCCGGTCGCGGATCCGCGTCGAGACCCATGTCGAG
>JAKOQD010000380.1 GCA_029778515.1 Actinomycetes bacterium | reverse complement strand
GAGAAGGCACTGCCCCGGGTGGAGAAGGAGGCCCGGATCCGCAAGGAGCGCCAGCCAACCCTTATCGCCTTCCAGGAGGCGCAGGCGGTGTTGAACTCCGGCGTCGGCGTGCACGCGGCCGGGCTCGACCTGGAGCCGCTGCGCGAACTCTTCCTGCTGACCGCCAAGCCGTACCTGTATGTGTTCAACTGCGACTCCGACGAGCTCACCGACAGCGCGTTGATCGAGCAGATGCGCACGCTAGTGGCACCGGCCGAGGCCATCTTCCTGGACGCGAAGATCGAGTCGGAACTGGTCGAAATGGAGCCCGACGAGGCCCGCGAGTTCCTGGAGGAGATGGGGATCGCCGAGCCCGGCCTGGACGTGCTGGCCAGAGTGGGCTACGAGACGCTCGGCCTGCAGAGCTACCTCACCGCCGGCCCCAAGGAGTCGCGCGCCTGGACGATTCGCAAGGGCGCCACCGCTCCCGAGGCTGCGGGCGTGATCCACACCGACTTCCAGAAGGGTTTCATCAAGGCCGAGGTGATCAGCTTCGAAGACCTGGTCGCAGCCGGCTCGGTCGTTGCCGCCCGGGCCGCCGGTAAGGCGCGGCTGGAAGGCAAGGACTACGTCATGGCGGACGGCGACGTGGTGGAGTTCCGCTTCAACTCGTAGGCTCGCGGACACCCGGGTTCTCGTGGATAGGCTCCCTGGGGCCGGGCTAGCGCTTCCGCAGCCAACCGGCATTACCGCAGGCGTCGGGAGAACTCGGTTCGTGCCTATCACTCACCGGGGACGTGGACGGCGCGTTCCCGGGATGGTCGGGCTACCCCTCCCCGGAGTAGGCGCGGGCGCGTCCTGGCCACTATCGAGGAATGAGGCCCGGCCTGGCCGAGACCTACTAGGGTTCTGGGGCCGGCCGGATCGATTCAAGGAGTGCCAATCGTGCAACCAGATGATCTCCGCGCGTTCATGGCTGAACATCCGCTCGGGGTGGTCTCCACACACAATGCCGAGCGCGGTCCCGAAGCTGCGCTGGTGTCGTTCGCCCTAGCCGACGACGGCGCGATCCTCTTCGACACCTTTGCGGACTCGCGAAAGATGGCGAACCTCCAGGCCGATCCTCGGGTTGCGATCGTGCTTGGCTGTACCGGATCGGTGTCGATGCAGATCGAGGGTGTGGCCAAGCTGCCTTCCGCTGAAGAGGGCTTCGAATGGGCGGCCGAGTACGAACACCACTTCCCAGGGTCGAACGTGTTCAAATCCGGCATGACGGTGGTACGGGTGCGTCCGCACTGGATCCGGGTCTATGACGCCTCCGGTCCGAGCCCGGTCGTCCGTGAACTGACGCCGGGCGTCGAACCAGCGTCGGGAAAGGACCGGGTGTGCGCCCGCGATGAGCCGATGCCCGACGATGTGGCCCGCTTACTGGCAAGCGTCCCCGAGTGGTTCAGCATGCCGGACGCGAACGCTGAATACGTGGACGCGGCGCGCAGCATGGAGACCTGGACGGTCCGGGATGCCGCCGGGGCGGTCATTGGGGTGACGCTCGTGCGCCGACACTTCGATCATGCGGCCGAGATCCACCTCACTGTGGTCGACCGTGCGCACCACGGACGTGGCGTGGGCACGGCGATGCTCCAGGCGATCGAGGCGGACGCGCGGGCAACTGGTGTCCGGCTGATCGAGGTAAAGACGCTGGGGGCTTCTCATCCCGACGCCGGCTACGCCCGGACGCGTCATTTCTACGAGCGGCTCGGCTTCCTGCCGCTCGAAGAAACCGAACTGTGGGGCGCGGACAACCCCTGCCTGATCCTGGTCAAACCGCTCTAGTTCGCCGAATTCCCCGAGATCGTCACTGCTGGTCGCGTGTTTCGGACGGCTTTCACTCCACTGATCACGAGGATTGCGACCAAGCCGCCGGTGGCCAGCGCGCTGACCAGATAGATCGGCCACGCCCACGGTGAATAGTCGCCACCGCTGATGCCGAAGGTGTCGGCAAGGCTCATGCCCGCACCGAAGCTCGCCCAGAAGTAGGCGGGCGTGGCCAGGATGAGCAGCCAAAGGTAGCCGCCGGCGATCACGACCAACGGCAGTCGGATTCGGACTGCGATGAACAGCAGGGCGATCGCCAACAGCACCCCGAAACCCATCTCGGCCAGCACGAACGGGGTGCCGAGAGATTCATCGTGCGCAGCCAGCTCTTGCTGGATCTGCGCTAGCGATGCGCCGGGCACCGCGGCCAGAGGGTTGAGGACAAGAATCTGAACCGCGCCAAGGGCGGCGCAGACGGTCACGAGCAGGGTGCCAACGACCGCTGCGGCGATGGCTGGCCAAGATGCAGTGGTAGCCACCGTTGTGCTCGCGCTCTCCGTCCGGTTCCCTTCCAGGTTCGGTGGGAGCCTAGGTGTCGCAGCCAAGCCGGCTGCTGGCGAAACGGGACAAAGCTGCCGCTGGATGGCTTCGACTGACGATAGCCACGCGATTCCGGCGGCTGGCGGCAGATTTGTCCCGTTCTGTGCTGGCGGCGCCTCCTGGCGTAGATGGCCTCAATCCTTGCGGAGATTGGTCTGGATCCGCTCGGCATCGCTACCCGACTAGTGCAGGACATTTCGCCATACAGGATGAAGGTCGCGGGGCGTGAAGCTTGGTCTCGACAGGCTCGACCAGCCGACGGTGAACCGGCCGGTAGCGCAGAGGTGGGCCCGAACAGCCGCGTGGGTCATTTCACCAGGCTGGCTTTGACCTTCCAGGTGTTGCAGGCGCCGACCTTGGTTGCGTCCAGTCCGCGCAGGCCCCAGTAGCGCTCGGCCTTCGCGCTGCCGTGGCCCTCGGCATCGCTGGTGTAGCCGAACTGGTACTCCAGGTCGGCTCGGTCGGCGGCGGTGAATCCCAGGTTGGAGTGGGTCAGCCCGTACTGGGCCATGCAGTGGGCCTGCAACTCGATCCGTCGGCTGATGCTGGCTTCGCGCTCCTTCATCGCATCGGTGTGGCTGAAGATCCGGGCCAGCGTCTGCACGTGATGGGCGTACTCGTGGATCACGAACTCGGCCACGGCCAGCCGGTAGTAGCGCCCCTGGGTGAACGAGGCCTTCGAGAAGTACAGCGTGTTGTCGGCGGTGCAGTAGCTGGCCGGGAAGTTCGTGCCCAGCGCTCCACAGGGTGACTTGATCGAGCTGCTGTAGTGCTTGATCGAGGGCTTCCGGAACTCGATCGCGGTCTTCGCCAGTGCCTTCTGCCACGCCTTGTTCTGGCAGTCGACCAGTGCCTTCACCTGCTTGCGGAAGGCTGCCGTCGTCGTGGGCGCCGACTGGGCAGCGCACTTCGCGTTGACCTTCAGCGAATAGAGCGGGTTCTTCTTCAGGATGTCGATCGGATCGCTGGGCATGGTCGGGGTTGGCTTCGGATTCGCAGTGCCGGACGCGGTTGGGCTCGGCTTGCTGCTCGCACTGGGACTCGGCGGGGTGATCAGCCGGGGCGTCTGCCCGCCACTGGTGAAGTGCAGAGCCAGTGCGGCCACCAAGCCGACCGCCACCAGAACCGCACCTGTCGACAGCGCGGTCACCCAGCCGCGGTGCCGGGACGGCGCTGGTCCCGCCAGGTACTGCCCGGCCAGATGCTCTGGCTGATGGATCCATGGCCGCTCAGACGGTTGCCCGTGAGGGTCGACGCCTGGCCGCCATGGCTGCTCGGTAGGCGGTGCCCACAGGTTCGGCCCGGTTGGTGGCGCCCACGCCTGGTCAGCCGGGGGCGGCCAGGCGCCGGGCGGAGGGGGTGGCCCGGCCGAGAAGGCGCTGGCCGATCCATCGTGTCCGGGCGCGCCCAATGGACCTGGGGGCGTAGCGCGTCCCCAGTCGGACGGATTCGGCTCGCTGGTCAACTCGGCGCTCCCGGGGTTCGGATCGCGACCAGCTTACGAGCCGGGTACGACACTGCCCTGCGTCTCGATCGTGTCGATCAGCCGTCGTGCGGCCACGTCGATCGCTTCGCGAGCCGCCGCGGACAATTCGGGGTCGACCGCGAGGGTCAGTCGAACTCCGCTGCGCGTCCGCGTCCGCTTCCACGACCCGACATCCGCCAGGTCGTGGAGCACCACTCCGCCACCGGCTTCGGCGAAGCGGTACGGATCGTCACCGGCAGGGTGAGCGGCAGACCGCGGCCAGGGGATCGTTCGGTAGCTGAGGAACGCCTCGTCGAAGGTCGAGAGCAGCCACGCTTGGGCGGGTCTGCTGGCGGGTCGAACGGCCTTCGGTGCGTACCAGAGTTCGTCGCCACCCAACTGGACGGGCGCGACCTCTTCGCCCAACCGGGCAAGCGCGGCCCTGGCTTCGGTGAGGGTCACCCGAGCCCAGCGCTGCAGGTCGGAAAGGGCGACCGGGCCGTGGCCGGCCACGAACCGTCCGACCAGCGCCAGCACCGCGTCCGCCCGTTCCAGCGAGGGGACGCGTCCGATCACCTCATCGAGGAGCGCGTAGCGGTGCTCCGGCCGTGCGTCGGGTGCGGAGCAGATCAGCCCACGCAATTCGGCCAGGAGCAGCAGATGCCCGACCTGCTGGCCGAACTGCGGGTCAGTCGGCGTCAGCAGCCCGGCCTGGTCGAGCAGTTGGCCAAGCTCGGTGCGGGTCCGGAACTCACGTCCGGCAAGGGCGGACGCGACCAGATCCAGCACTGCCGAGATTCGCGCGGGTGACAGCTCCAGCTGCCGATGCCGCGCGGCCATGCCCGACTCGACCTTCGCCGAGGTGAGTTCGAGCAGCCACTGCAGATCGTCGGCGGCCACGTAGTGCCAGGTGGGCCGCAGCACGTGCGTGCGCACGATCTCACCGCTGGCCAGTGCCTGCTGCACGGCCGCCACCGTAGTGTCAGCCCGCAGTGCGATCATCGCCTG
>JAKOQD010000379.1 GCA_029778515.1 Actinomycetes bacterium | reverse complement strand
GGGTGTGGCGGCGGCATCGGGCGGACCGGGACGGCTTTGGCGCTGCTGGCAACGATGAGCGGTGTCGCGCCAGAAGACGCGGTGGCGTGGGTCCGTTCCCACTATCACCGGCGAGCTGTCGAGACGGGCAGGCAACGACGCTGGGTAGAGCAGACCGCGACCTTGCTTCAGACGGAGCGGGAGTGACCTTGGTCGTCAGCGCGGGGTGGCGGCGTAGGTGTTCCAGGCTGAGCCGGTGAGTTCGGCCCAGCGGGTCGCGGTGGTGATGTGGATGCCGATGAGCGAGGCGAACACGGCGGGCGGGGTCGTTGAGGCCAGGTGCAGCAGCGCGGTGCTCCGGCTGGCGCGGGTGAAGATGCCGAGCTGGTTCATTCGCCGCATGAGTGAAGCGGGATGAAGATGGGTGCCCGCGTTCTTGCCGGTGAACAGCCACCGGGCATCAGCCAGGATGCTCGCAGTGCCGAACGGCTTGACGACCGGTAGCGCGGTGACCAGCCCGTCCAGAGGCGGGATCAGCAGCAGTGGTTCGCGGCCGAGCCGCAGATAGGTTCCCGTGTCGCGGACCTCGATGTCGTCGGTGGTGAGGGCGGCGATCTTCGCGACGGGCTGGGCATAGAGCAGGATCAGGCAGGCGGCGGCGCGATCCTCGACGCTGGCGACGGTGGAGTCGTACAGGAGTCGGCGGGCAAGGGCCAGCTGATCTTCGGCGTCAACCTGATGGGCGGGGTCTTTCGCCGCGACGGGTTCGGGCAACGTGACTCGGGGTAGGTAGCCGCCTCGTGTGAGCCAGCGGACGAACCCCAGGCGGGTGCTGCGATTCGTGCTGAGCCAGGCGTCCACGCAGGCTTGCGGGCAGTCGTCGAGGGTGTGGCCACCCGCTGTCAGGTGGTCGAGAAAGGCGCGGGCGGTGTGAATGTCGCTGCGGCAGCGTGCGGCGACATGAGCGGTGAGATGTCCGTGGCGGTTGGTCTTGGCGCGGCCGACGACGTGCCAGCGGGCGTAGCGGGACAGCACGCCGCGTAGCTCGGGGTCGGTGATGTCGGCGCCGGCTTCGGCGGCGTGGCGGTGTAGCCGGGCGGCGTTCTCGTCCCGGGGCGGCAACGCGCCGGAGGCGACGAGCATCGCGCGCAGGTAGGTCACCGAGAACACTTGCGGGCGGGCATCGAGAGCGTCATGTGACAGGTCGAGTCGGCCTTGAGCGATGTCGGTGAGCAGGTGCAGGCTCGGCAAGTCGTGCCAGTTGTTCAGCAGCGAGCGGGGTTGGCGTAGCTCGGTCAGTGCATCGCGGACGGGTTTCAGCTCGGGTCGGATCGTGCTGTCCGGGCCGGTGAGCGCGGCGTCGATCTGCTGGGTGGCTTGGCAGGCGAAGCAACGGGGCCGGCCGTGGTTGGTGGTTCGTCGGCCGAGTGACCGCTGGCCGCAGATGGAGCAGTCGATGACCGGCGCTTGGTAGCAGGTCGGGCAGACGTCCGGGCTCGTGGCGGTCGCTTTCAACGCGACTCGCTTGAGCCGGCCGCAGACGCCGCAGGGCCGACGCGGGTGCCGGTAGCAGCGAACGCAGAGATTCCGCGATCCATCGGACTTACCGCCAGCTCGGGTGGCGAGTGGGCCGATAGTTCCGCATCCATCGCAAGCATCCTCGCTGGCGCGGTTTCGGGCGTAGCAGGTGGTGCAGATAGCGCCGCCGTCGCTGGTGCGGGCGTTGACTCGCCGCTGCCTGCCGCAGCCGGTGCAGGTCTCCTGGGGTGAGCGGCGGGCGCGGCAAGCCCGACACTCGCCCCGGTTGAGTGCGTGGTTCCAGCGCAGGTTCCTCATCCGTCCGCAGCGGAAACACTCACCGTGGACGATCGTGCTCGCCATGCAGCCGGTCAGTCCCCAGCAGGCTTGATGACTGCGCGAGTTGGACGGTTCCGGCTGGGCTTGGACGGCGTGCTGGTGCCGGTGGTGCCGGTCTTGCGTCCGCGCCGCGAGCTGGTGGCGACGTAGGGCTCGATCAGGTCGTTGGGGGTGACGTCGAAGATGTCGCAGAGCGCGGCGAGCAGCCGCATGTTCAACCGCTCCGGCTCGCCGACCACGATCCGGTAGACCTGGGTCGAGGTCATCACCACGCCCCGGTCGGCCAGCAGCGGCACCAGTTCGGTGGTGGCGTTCATGCTGTGCTCGTTCATGATCTTGCGCAGGTGCCAGTGGTAGGCGACGGTCTTGCTCATCGGCATGATCCTTCCTCGGTTGCGGTCGGTGGGGTGAACGCGGCGTCCAGGGCACGGCGCAGGGTGCGGTTGCGGTAGTCGCCGGAGACGCCGGTGTAGAGGGCTGTGGTCGATCCCCACCGGTGCCCGACCTGCTGCTGCACGAACAGCGGGTCGAAGCCGTCCTCGATCAGATGGGTCACATAGGAGTGCCGCAGGCAGTGCGGGTGCAGCGCGGCATCGAAGCCGAGGTCGTCGCGGTACTCGGCGAACCGCATCCCGATGTAGCTGCCCGTGATCCTGGATTGTCGTTCGGTCGGCCACAGCATCCCGGCGCCTGCCGTGTCGAACAGCGGCAGCACGTCGGTGACGTATTCCTCGATCACTGGGCGGGTCCAGTCGAACACCGCCAGCACCGCCCGCCGACGGGGCGGGGAGCCTTTGCTGGCCTTGCCCCAGCGGACGTTGCAGACCCCGTACCGGCCGAACTCGGTCGCGGTCGGGTTGCGGGTGAAGTCATGCACGTCGAGCATCCCGACCTCGCGGCGGCGCAGCCCGAAGGCGTAGATCATCTTGAACAGGGTCGCGTCGCGGAACAACGACTTCCAGCCCTTCTTTCCGCGCGTGCGAGCATGGTCGACGCGATCGTCGGCGTAGTCGAAGAAGGCTTGTACCTCGTCCCGCGACAGCGGCCGGACCGCCGGGCGTGCCTCGTGATCGCCGGTGTGGATCGCGGTGTTCCACTCATGGCAGACCTGCACCGGATGAGTGCCGAACAGTTCCTCGCATCGCTCGATCCAGCCGTAGCGGCGGTCGGTCAGGTAGTCGCAGAACAACGCGACCGCGTTCTGATACGAGCGGATCGTGCCGTGCGAGCACGGCTTGTCGCCGGAGACCAGCTCGGTCGTCCACTCCTCGACATCGGCGGGCGACCACTCCCACGGCAAGCTCCCGCAGAACACGGCGAACCGGCGCACCTGTGACAAGCGCGCCCCGATCGTCTTGGGGTTCAGCATCCGTGAGACCTGCTGCGCCGACCAGCCCGTGAGCATGTCATCGAAGACCTGCTCCGCCGGACGCAGCAACGCCACGTTGCCCGCCCGCAACGCCGTCACCGATCCGGCGCGGTTCCCGTCCTCGAAGTCCACTCCAACAGTCTTACATCTAATGTATGAAAAGTACATCTAACGTAAGACTTGGTGCGTTTCCCCTGGTCAAGAGCCGGGTTCAAGGCTCAGATCAGTGACCCCTGGTACCCTTGCCTGACCAGCGAATACGCACGATTCCGGCCGTCGCGGATTACATCTAACGTAATAATTGCTAGTTT
>JAKOQD010000378.1 GCA_029778515.1 Actinomycetes bacterium | reverse complement strand
GCGTAGCCGCCGATCATGTGCGTCGGCTTGAGCACGATGCGCGTCACCGAGTTGTGGATGCCGCCGCGCGCGCCGGTGATCTCGGAGCCCGGTGTGTTCACGATCTTCTCCTGCGCGTGGTACATCAGCACCATGCCGGGGTTGACGCGCTGGCTCACCACCGCGCGCGCCGCGATCGCGCCGTTCAGGTTGAACAGCTCCACCCAGTCGTTGTCGACGATGCCCGCCTTGCGCGCGTCATCCTCCGACAGCCAGATCACCGGCCCGCCGCGGTTCAGCGTGAGCATGAGCAGGTTGTCGGTGTAGGTGCTGTGGATGCCCCACTTCTGGTGCGGCGTGATGAAGTTCAGCAGGATCTCGGCGTTGCCGTTGGACTTCACGCCGTGGATGCCGGCGGTGGTCTTCAGGTCCACCGGCGGGCGGTAGGTGCTGAAGCCCTCGCCGAAGGCGATCATCCAGGGGTGATCCTGGTAGAACTGCTGGCGCCCGGTGAGGGTGCGCCAGGGGATCAGCTCGTGCACGTTGGTGTAGCCGGCGTTGTAGCTGACCTTCTCGCTCTCCAGGCCCGACCAGGTCGGCGAGGAGATGATCTTGCGCGGCTGCGCCTGGATGTCGCGGTAGCGGATCTTCTCGTCCTCGCGGTGCAGCGCCAGGTGCGCGTGCTCGCGGCCGGTGGCCTTGGACAGCGCCTCCCAGGCCTTCACCGCGACGTGGCCGTTGGTCTCCGGCGCGAGCTGCAGCACGACCTCGCAGGCGTCGATGTCGCTCTCGATCTTCGGCATGCCCTTGGTCACGCCCTCGTCGCGCACCACGCCGTTGAGCTCGGCGAGCTGGCGCACCTCGTCCTGCGTGTTCCAGGCGATGCCCTTGCCGCCGTTGCCGACCTTGCCCATCAGCGGCCCGAGCGCGGTGAAGCGCTTGTAGACGTTCGGGTAGTCGCGCTCGACCACCGCCATCTGCGGCGCGGTCTTGCCGGGGATCAGGTCGCACTCGCCCTTCTTCCACTCCTGCACGTCGAAGGGCTGGGCCAGTTCGCCCGGGCTGTCGTGCATCAGCGGCGTCAGCACCAGCTCCTTCTCGACGCCCAGGTGGCCGACGCAGACCTCGCTGAACTTCCTGGCGAAGCCCTTGTAGATCTCCCAGTCGCTGCGGCTCTGCCAGGCCGGATCCACCGCCGCCGACAGCGGGTGGATGAAGGGGTGCATGTCGCTGGTGTTGAGGTCGTTCTTCTCGTACCAGGTGGC
>JAKOQD010000377.1 GCA_029778515.1 Actinomycetes bacterium | reverse complement strand
GGCCTGCGGCTGATCGTCACCGGCGGGCTGTTCCACCACGAGACCGAGTCGTTCACCGGCTCCGGCGCGTTGGCGACGATCCGCGACTACAACGTGCGGCTCGCGTTCATCGGCACCGACGGGTTCACCGCAGAACGCGGCCTGACTACGCAGTTCGCCGAAGGGGCGGACGCGATCCGCGCCATGCACTCCCGCGCGGAGGAGACCTGGCTGCTCGCGGATTCGTCCAAGTACGGCCGCGCGGGCTTCGTGAACGTGCTACCGCTGCACGACGTCGCCGGCGTCATCACCGATGCCGGTATCGGCGAGGAGTCGGTGTCGGCGCTGCGCGAGCTCGGCGTCCGGGTGCTGATCGCCTGAGCCGCGCCGTCAAGGTGGACGGTTCCTCGCTGTGACGCCGCCAAACCGTCCACTCTGGCGATCGGACACGCGCTGAAGCCGCCACCGCCAAATGGAGTGGACCGTTGCTCGGCGACACACCGCGCCAAACCGTCCACTCTGGCGATCGGACACGCGCTGAAGCCGCCACCGCCCAAATGGAGTGGACCGCTTCTCGGCAACACCGCGCCAAACCGTCCACTCTGGTGGAGCCCGGCTGGGATGCAAACAGGCAGCGCGGGAATCGGCATGCGCAGCGCGGCGACTGGGTAGAAGAGAGCCATGGACTTCACTGGGAAGGTTGCGCTGGTGACCGGCGCGGGCTCGGGCATCGGCGAGGCTTGTGCCGTCCGGCTGGCCGAACTGGGCGCGGAGGTGGCGGTAGTCGGGCACAGCCTCGACAGTGCCGCCGCGGTGGTTGAGCAGATCCGGACGCGAGGTGGCGCGGCTGAGCCGTTCGCCGCCGAAGTGAGCGATGCGGACGCCGTCGAGCGCCTCTTCGAGCAGGTCGGACGCCGCTGGAACAAACTGCACGTAGTTGTGGCCAACGCCGGCATCAACGGCGTCTGGGCGCCTCTCGAAGAGCTGAGCGTCGAGGAGTGGTCCCGCACCATCGAGGTGAACCTGACCGGCACTTTCCTCACCGTGAAGTATGCGCTGCCGCTGCTCAAGGTCGTGGTCACAGCTTCGGTGAACGGCACCCGAATGTTCTCCAACAGCGGCGCATCCGCGTACGCCACCAGCAAGGCCGGTCAGGTTGCGTTCGCGAAGATGGCCGCGGTCGAACTGGCCCGCCACCGCGTTCGGGTGAATGTCATCTGTCCCGGGGCAATCGAGACCGAAATCGATGACAACACCGAGCAGCGGAACACTGACGGCCTGCACGTTCCGGTGGAGTACCCGCATGGTCAGATTCCGCTCACCGGTTCGAGGCCCGGATCGGCAGCTCAGGTCGCCGAGCTCATCTGTTTCCTGGGCTCGGACGCAGCCGACCACGTCACTGGCACCGAGGTCTGGATCGACGGCGCCCAGTCGCTGCTGGCCGGCTGAACTGGACGGTCCGCGGAGGGTACGCAGAGCGCGAGCGGACTGGGCTCAGGGCATAGAAACGAGGGTTGTGAGCCCGAAAAGGCCACTCACAACCCTCATTTCGATGGGCAGTACTGCAGCAAATTCGTCAGGCTCAGCCGGCGTTGCCCTCCACGGCTGAACGAGCTTCGCGCTTCACGTCGTCGGCAGCCGACTTGGCGGTGCCAGCAACGTCGGACGCAGCTTCGCCGGCGACCTCCTTCACCTCCGCCACGGCGCTGGCGCCCTGTTCCTGGACGTGCTGGACGGCGCCGGTAGCCGACTCCTTCAGCGAATCCACCGCCTGCTGGACCGGCTCGGACAGGTTCTGCGCCACCTCTTGGCCGGCAGCCGCCAGCTGATCGGTCAACGGCTGGGCCTGCTCCTTCACGGCTTGGGCAAGCTCCTTCTCCTTGCGTGACGGCGGGAACGCGGCCGCGATCAACAGCCCGATCCCGAAGGCCACCACTCCGGCGGCCAACGGATTGCCCTGGGTCTGCTGGCGGGCGGCCCGCGGCACTCCGGCCACACTGTCACCGACCTCCGACGCCCGTCCGGCGACCCCGCTGGCCGCGTCGTGAACGCCTTCCACAGCGTGCTGCACGCCTCCGAGCGCTGCGTCCTTCACGTCCTCAGCGGTCCCAAGCAGCCGATCGAGGAAGCGTCCGCCGGCGGCCTTTACCTTCGACACCTGTCGGTGTGCGATGTGTGCAGGGTTCGCCTGGTCGGCCAGCGCGTCCACGTTGTCCGACAGGCTGCTCCTGGTGTGTTCGATCTGCGCCCGGATCTCGGACGGGTTGCTGGTCATCGGTTGTCCTCCTCGTTGCCCTTCAATGCGTTCGGAATCTTGCTGACGGTCTCCGCCGTCTTCGGTAGGCCGCGTACCCGGGTCAGCTCGGTGCGTCCGCTGGCGGCGAGGATCGCCGCGACGATCCCCCAGACCACGGCTACGACGACCGCTGACCAGGCGTTGCCGATCAGGTACCCGAGCCCCCACCACAGGGCGATCGATAAGAACAGCACGCTCAGGAATGCCCCGACGCCCGCGCCGGTGAGCAGGCCAGCGCCGCGTCCGGCCTGGCTGGCGGACTCACGCAACTCGGCCTTCGCCAACTCGACCTCCTGACGCATCAAAGTCGACAGGTCGCGGCTCACGTCCCCGAGCAGTTCACCGATCGAGCGTTCCTCGGGCACGACTGCCGGTACTGCAGCTGGCTGGCCCACTGGGTCCAGCGGTCCGCTCATCGCAGCACACCACCCGGAGCGCCGAGATCCGGCTCGACCGCAAGCTGGGGTTCGGTCACCCTGGTCGTCGTCGGCACGGCCCGGACGCCTGCGCTCGACCCCAGCTCGCTGTAGCCGCTTGCCCGGGCAACACTCGGCTGGCCCGGCCGGCTCTCATCGGCGGCCATCAGCCCCCGGCTCAGGCGTCCGACCACCATCCCGGCGACCGCAGCACCGGCCAGGAAGACGAACGGACGCCGTCGCGCGAACCGTTTGATCTCGACCAGCACATCGGCAGGTTCGGATTCCTGCAGCCAGTGCGAAAGTTCACCGCCGCGCGCTGCGGCCTGCTTGGCGAGGGCCGTCAACGGGCCGCCGTCGTCCGACTTCGACGCCATCTGACCCAGCTCCGCGGCCAGCGAGTGCAGGAGGTCGCCCAGTTGCTGCTTGCCGTTGCCGGCCTGCTCGCGCAACTGTCCGGACGCCTGCGACCAGAGCCCCTGCACCTGCGTCCGCGCGTCGCTGGCCAGCTTGGCCAGCTCGTCCTTGGCCACTCCGGCTACCTCGGCCGCGTCCGCCAAGACGGTGTCCTTGACCACGCCGGCCTGCTCTGCCCCGGTTTCGGCCAGGTGCTGTGCAGACTCGGCCACGCCCGGTTGGCGGTTGTAGTCGGGTACGCCCACGCTTCCGGTCTGGATGCCTTCGTTCAGCTTCACTCCTTCATCCGGTTGCCCGACGATTCGCCGGGCGCTTGGTGATTGGGGGTTACCCCTGCATCGGCGGCCTAATCGGGCCCGCTGCCACCTCGGCGGCCGCGCGGGTCGACGCGTTTCGGCCCGCCCAGCGCGGGGAACGACCTCTGCGCAGGCACCCGCGCGCCGATCGGCAGGAGACAGCATGGCGTTGACGCAAATCGTCCTGATCCGCCACGGCGAAAGCCTCGGGAACGTGGCCGCGGCGGCGGCGAACGCGGCCGGGTTGGAAGCGATCGAGGCGGGCGCACGCGACCCGGACGTCGCGCTCTCCCCCGCCGGGCTTGAGCAGGCAACGGCGCTCCGCCGCGGGCTGTCGCTCCTACTGTCGGACGGAGTCAGCACCGCCATCTGGTCCTCGCCGTACCGGCGGGCCGTGCAGACGGCAGAGGTCGCACTGGCCGCTGGTGTCGCACGGCCGGCGATCCGGATCGACGAGCGCCTGCGCGACCGCGAGCTGGGCGTCCTCGACCTGCTGACGACACTGGGGGTGGCCAACCGGTTCCCGCTGGAGGCCGCCAGGCGGCAGTGGTGGGGCAAGTTCTACCACCGTGCGCCCGGCGGGGAGTCGTGGGCGGACGTGGCCCTGCGACTCCGGTCGTTTCTGCGCGACCTGGCCGATTCACCCGCCGAACGGGCGGTGCTGTTCGTCCATGACGCGGTGGTGATGCTGGTGCGCTACATCCTGGAGAACCTGGACGAGCACGCGGTGCTGCGGATCCGCGCCACCGACCCGGTGCGCAACGTGTCGATCACGGTGCTCATCCGCGACGGTGTCGACTGGCGACTCGATCGCTACAACGACGTATCGCACCTGGTCAGCGCCGGTGCGCCGGTGACCGAGCACCCGGGAGAGCCCGATGTCGCCCGCTGAGCCGACGCAAGTGACCCCGCGCCTGCTGCGCGAGTGGCCGCTGCCGGAAGCGGGCAGCTCGAAGTACCTGCGCGGCCGCGTCCTGGTGATCGGTGGCGCGGTGCGAACGCCCGGCGCGGTGCAACTGGCCGGGATCGCTGCCTTGCGGGTGGGTGCGGGCCATCTGAGCCTTGCGGTCGCGAAACCGGCTGCGGTGGCGTTGGCCGTATCCACCCCGGAGTCAGGGGTGACCGGACTGGCCTGCGACCACGCCGGCTCGGTGCTCTCCGACGACCTGCCCAAGTTGGCCAAGGCCCTAGAAGTGACGGACGCGGTGGTGCTCGGCCCCGGCCTGGATCGCAGTCCGGCTACGGCCCAAGTGGTTGCGACCGTGCTTGCCATGCTGGGTTCGGAGACGCGCCTGGTGGTGGATGCGCTCGCCCTCCACCCACTGACCGGCATCGACGCCCTCACCGAGTCACTGGCCGCCCGGATGGTACTCACCCCGAACGACGACGAAGCGTCCGAGTTGCTGGGCAGACCGCTGAGCGACGACCTCCTGGCCGACATCGGCTCGCTCGCTGCCCGGTTCGGCACGGTGGTGGCCTGCCACGATCTGGTCGTGCAACCGGACGGCAAGGCCTGGCAGATCAGCGTCGGCGACAGCGGCTTGGCCACCTCGGGCAGCGGCGACGTGCTGGCCGGCGCGCTCGGCGGCCTGCTCGCCCGCGGCGCGGAACCCGCCCAAGCCGCCTGTTGGGCGAAGTATCTGCACGCCGCCGCCGGTGAACGCCTGGCCTCCCGGATCGGACGCCTCGGCTTCCTGGCCGGCGAGATCCGCGATGAACTGCCGATGGTCCTGGCCGAAATCGGCTGAGCCGGGGCGTCGGACTATGGCCCGAGACAACCCAGCGGAATGACATGCACTCCGTCCGCACGGGTGTAGGCCAGGGATGTCGCGGTCACCACAGCCAACGACTTCGGCGGTCGTGCGACTCGCTCAGCCAGCCGTAGCAGCGACCGCGCAGCGCCATCGACGTCGCGGTCGCCGAGCTTGACCTCAACCCCCACCCAGTCACCGTCCTGAGTCTCGAGGATGCAGTCCACCTCAAGCCGACCGTCCAACTCGCGATAGTGGTGAACGCTGGCTCGCTCGGCTGCCGCATAGACGCGAAGATCGTGCACGACGAGGCTCTCGAACAGATAGCCGGTGGTGTTCAAGTCGTTGAGCATACGGTCGGGGGTCATTCGAAGTAAGGACACGGCAAGCGATACGTCACCGAGGTGGCGCTTCGGCGTCGAAGTCAGGCGCTTGGACGATCGGACCGAGGGTTCCCAGGCGGTCACCTCGTCCACTAGCCGCATTCGCCGTAGGGCATCCAGATAATCGGTGGCGGCGTATCGACTCGGTCCATTGGAGTCTGCGTCCACGTCGTCGTGGGCACGTTTCAGGATGGAACTCAGATTCGCGGGGTGCGCGGTCATTTGGGCGTAGGCGTGCAGGAATCGACGCACGAGTCGCGGGTTTCTGGTGGCTTCAGACACTTCGTCGATGTCGTGATCGATGATGATGCTGAGATACCCATCCAGAAATGCGTCCGCTGTCTGCTCATCAGCGCCGACGAGGTACGGCCAACCGCCCATCACCAGGTGATGTAGGTAGTCGCGAAATGGCATCGGACAGTTCGCCGGCTCGGGAGCGACTCCTTCAAGCAGTCCTGCCACGGATACCGAGGGCGTGATTGCCTGCTTTTCGGCAAGGGTCATCGTCCGCATGTCCACGATGCCGAAGCGCCCGGCGCCAGAGTGGCGCTGCAAATTGTCGTTTGGCGTGGCCGAGCCGGTGAGGATGAACTGGCCTGGCATCCTCCGCTCGTCAACGGCGCGACGGACCGCGTCCCACACCCGGGGGACACGCTGCCATTCGTCAAGCAATCTGGGCGTTTCGCCGTCGAGGATGAGCCGTGGATCGAGCAAGGCCTTCTGCTCGGCGTTGTGATCGACTTCGAGCAGGATCTCGCTTGCCGCTACCTGCCTCGCCGTTTCGGTCTTGCCGCAGCCTTTGACGCCTTCGATGAGCACCGCCCCCATGGCCCGCAAGCGGGCGCGGAGAAGAGCGTCGGATACCCGTGGGAGATAGCCGTAGGCGCCCCCTGCAGCCATGCCACCCCCTCAACCAACTGATTACACGCTCTCAAACCAACAGCTTACACATTCTTCAAGCCACAACCCACACGCCATTCAGTGGATCAGTGCCTTGAGCACGATCAGCACGACTCCGAGCAGCGCGGTCGCGCCGGCGCCGACCAGGCGCGGCCAGAGCCGTCGGCTCCAGGTGGCGACGCCGAGGTAGCCGAGCACCGCGAGGATCGCCACGTCCACCCACAGCGTGCCCCAGACCGCATGTTCGTGGCTCACCACGCCGAGCACGCTCAGCCCAAGGATCAGTCCGGGGATCAGCGCCGCGCCGAGCATCCCCCAGGAGTGGCCGAACGAGTAGGCCACCGCCCGGCGCACCCGTACCGCGGTGGAGCAATCATCCTCGTGGTGGTCGCCGAGATGCACGACTGCGCCGGCATAGACGTGCGCCAGCCAGAACACCACCGTGGTGGCCAGCACTTTGATCAGGGCGTCGTGAGCGGCCGCATCCTCCTGGTTGGCCACGATCACCAGCAGGCCCGAGATCAGCACCACCCCGTGGATCGCGGGCTCGGAGACCAACTGCTTCACGACATTTGCAGTCGTGGTCGATGCGTCTGGCATGCGGTCATTGTGGCCCAGCGAAGGCCGATCGACGATCCCTGAGCTTGTCGAAGGGTCGACCAGCCGAAACGCTCAACCAGCCGTACGTCAGAGCCAGCGGCGATCCTTGAGCAGGCCGATCAGGTGGTCGAGCACCGCATTGTCGGTCCGCAGGCCGTTGTGCTCGTACTCGCTAGTCACCCAGGTGCGGCAATCCGGGAGAAGCGCCGCCGTCTGCAGTGAGAACTCCAGCGGCACGAACGCGTCCTGGTGATAGACCGCCGCAGCCACCGGCACCTCGGCCGCAGCCAGCCGGTCCGGGAAGTACAGCTGGTTC
>JAKOQD010000376.1 GCA_029778515.1 Actinomycetes bacterium | reverse complement strand
GGCAGCGGCGCAGTCTCGATCGCGGCCTGCTCGGCCAGTTGCCGACGCTGCGCGAGGGCTTCGGTGACCACGCCAAGGGCCGCGGCGACCGCCGCATCCATGTCCAGGGCCTGCTGCGGGTTGGCCGACCCCGACCGGGGTTCGGCCGCCAGCGCCTGCGGGTCACCGATCACCTGGACACCTGAGGCACGCAAACCGTCCGCGAAGCCCTGTCCCAGTTCGGCGGCCCGTTCAGCGGCCCATTTGGGGGTCTGCACCTTCACCTCATCGGGGCCGGGTGTGCGCTTCTCCACCATGTTCAGCACCAGGCCACGTCGCACCAGGCTGCTGAACTCGTCCCAAGACATCTGCCCGACCAGCTCCTTGTTCAGGCGCCGCACGAACTCCGCCTCGGCGGCGGTCATCGAACGGTTCGCGAGCAGTCCCTGCCGGTCGGCCAGCAGGTCGTGGGGAAGCCCCAACAGCGCCTCGAACGCATTGAAGATCGCATTACGATCCCCTTCGGCGATCACCACGGCGTAGGTGCGGTCCGGCCCCACGATCTCGGCCCACCGCTTGACCTGGGCCACCTGGTCATGCCGCCACCAGAAATGGTCGGATTTCGACGACGCCTCATCGGCGAGGATCTTCTCCAACCACTGCTCGTAGCGCATGGTCATGCCGGACTTGACCTGCTGTTGCCAGGCTGATGGCAGGATCGACCCGATCGCCCGCAAGGTGATCACCACACTGACCCGCTGTGAACCACCCAGCTGCTCGACCAGGCGCGCTCCCACCTCAGGCTTGACGTCATCGAGGAACTCGCTGCTGATGATCACGCGGCCCGGGTAGTCAACCTCCTTCAGCAGTCGGTTCCAGTGCTTCTTCGGAGTGATCCGGGCACCGTTGCCCCGCCAGCCGTACGGCCGCTCCGCCCCCGCGAGGATGGCCTTGTGGTGATACTGACCCTTGCCCGGGTAGCGCACCCCGTGCTCCTCGAGAAGCTCGCGGGAATCTGCCAAGGCCACCTGCAAGGCGGTGGTGCCGGTCTTGTGCAGGCCCACATGCAGCAGGACCTCGCCTTGGCCGATGGGTGCGATCGATGACTCCATAAAACCCAATTCTACGGTCGCCCCTTACGTCTCGTCGGCGTCCTCCCGGACAGTGTCGTCACGACCACCGCGGCGGGTCAGCACCCGCCAGGCCTGCCGGCGGCCAGCCGTGGCCGGTTTCGTCTCATAACGGACCAATCCAGCCGCGGCCGCCACGGCGGCGTCCAGCGGCATGCTGCGCGCTCTGCGGTACGGCGCCGAGCGCGGTCGCTTGGCCAGCGCTGCCGGATCGCCAATCACGTGCACACCGAGCGCCGCCACCCCTTCGGCGAACCGCTGGCCATACGCCGCGGCCTGGTCGGCAGCCCAGGCGGGGGTCTGAATGCGCGGCTCCTCCGCCGGCGGTTTGCGGGTCTCCACCATGGTCAGCACGATCCCCTCGCGCACCTTCGTGGCGTACTGATCCCAGGTGAGCTCGTCGGCGACCTCCTTGTTCAGCCGCCGCAGGAACTCCGCCTCGCCAGCGGTCATCGAGCGATTCGCGACGGCCACCTCCCGCTGCGCCAGAAAACCCGCCGGCAGCGCCAGTAGACCTTCGAAGGCATCGAAGATCGCCGTCCGGTCACCATCGGGGATGATGACGGCGTACGTGCGGTCGTTGCCCACGATGTCGGCCCAGCGGCGCAACTGCTCCACCTGGTCGTGGCGGAACCAGAAGCGTTCGGCCCGCTTGCTGCGCTGCTCGGCGAAGATGGTGGTCAAGAACTGGCTGTACGGGGCGGCGTATCCCGACTTCAGTCGCTGCTGCCACGCCGAGGGCAGGATCGCCCCGATCGAGCGCAAGGTGACGACCACTCGCACCCGCTGCGGGCCGCCGAGGTCAGCCACCATCCGGGCGGCGACGTCGGCCTCCACATTGTCCAGGAACTCGCTGCTGATGATGGTGCGGCCTTTGAACCGGGACTGGGAGACCAGTGCGTCCCACGTCTTGCGGGGCACCTCCTTCGCGCCGCGGTCCTGCCAGCCGTACGCCTTGCCCGCGCCGCCCATGATGGCGCGGTGCTGGTAGGTGGAGGTGCCGGGGTAGCGCACGCCGTGCTGCTCGAGGTCGAGCCGGGCGTCGGCCAGTGCGACCTGCAGGGCGGTGGTGCCGGTCTTGTGCAACCCGACGTGCAGAAGGACTTCCCCATTAGCGATGGGGCTCACCGGCGTTGCCATAACACGTGATTGTAGGGAGACCACGC
>JAKOQD010000080.1 GCA_029778515.1 Actinomycetes bacterium | reverse complement strand
TGTTCTTCCTTGTCAGGATTCGGTTCAGCCGAGCACGGTCAGGTCGATGTCGGCGATCGCCGCGCACAGGTCCTTCAGGTAGCGGGCTGCGTCCGCTCCGTCGATCACCTGGTGGTCGGCGGTCAGCGAGAAGCCGATCCGCTGCTCAGCACCCACCGAGCCGTCGGCGTTGATCACCGCGCGGGGGAAGATCGCGTCCACGCCAAGGATGGCCACCTGCGGCACGTTCAGCAGCGGGGTGAACGACTCGATTCCGAACGAACCCAGGTTGCTCACCGTGAAGGTGGCGCCGCTGAGCAGGTCGGGGCTGATCGAGCCACCGATCGCCGCGTTCGCCAGCGCCTTGGACTGCACCGAGAACTCCCGCAGCGTCAGAGTGTCGGCGAAGCGGAGCGTCGGCACCAGCAGGCCGCGCGGGGTGTCGACCGCCATGCCGAGATGGACGTTGGCGAACTTCCGCAGGGTGCCCTCGGCCAGGTGCGCGTTGACGACCGCGTGCTTGGCCAGCGTCTTCACCGTGGCGTAACCGACCAGGTCGCCGATGGTGACCGCGGCCAACTCGGGATCGGCGGCGTTCTTCAGCCGCTTGCGCAGCTTGAGCAGACCGGACGCCGGCGCGGTCGCCGTGTAGGTCAGCTGTGCCGAGGTGGCCAGGCTGTTCATCATCCGCTCGGCGATCACCTTGCGGATGCCCTTCAGCGGGATGTCGGTGAACTCACCGGGGAACTCCGCGGTCGCTCGGCTGGTCGACCCTGTCGAGACCGCAGGGGACTTCTCGGCCGACTCAGCCACCGGAGCAGCCAGATCAGCGCGGGTCACCCGTCCGCCGATCCCTGTACCGGCAGCACCCGGCACGAAGCCCTCCGCCGCAGCCCGGGCGCCCGGGGTCAGCGCAGCACCGGACGCGATCGCGGACTGCACGTCGCGCTCGATGACCCGTCCCTGCGGACCGGTTCCGGCCAACTGCTCGGCAGCGATCCCCTGGGACGCGGCCAGTCCGCGAGCCCGCGGCGAGACCGCCGAATCCTCGTCCGACCTGGCCACGGCCGGCGCAGCAGGCGCAGCCGCGGAAGCCGAGACGGCCGGAGTCAGCGGTTCAGGAACGGACTCGTTCACCTCGCCGGCCTCACCGGTGGTCACCGGCGGCAGCCCGGCCCCGGCCAGCAGCTCCTCGATGTTCTCCCCCGGCTCGCCGACGATCACCAGCGGCTCCTTCACCGGCACGTCGTCGCCCTCCTCGGCGAGCAGCGCCAGCACGGTGCCGGCCACGCCCGAGGGCACCTCCATCGCCGACTTGTCGGTCTCGATCTCGCACAGCAGCGTGGCGGCGTCCACCACATCGCCGACCTTGACCAACCAGGTCGTGACCAGGCACGACTCCACCGTGTTGCCCAGCTGGGGCATCACCACTACCTGCGCCATTGAGAACTCCCTTTGCTAGACGTAGCGGACTTCAAGGCCGCTGTTGTTGAGGTCGGATTGGGCGTCGGCGGGCAGGCCGACGTCCGTGATCACACCGGTGAGCGCGCCGAGGTCGGAGACCGCGACGAAACCGGCCTGGTCGTACTTGGCCGAGTCAGCCACCAGCCATGACTCGACCGCGCGAGCCTGCATGGCCCGAATCACGTCCGCGCCTTCGGCGAAGCCGGTGGTCAGCCCGCCGGCGACGCTGAAGCCGTCGGTACCGAAGAAGGCGAGCCGGACATTGAAGTCGGCGAGGTTGCGCAAGGTCACCGGCCCGACCAGCGACTCGCTCGGACGATGGAAAGCGCCGCCGACGAGGATCACGGTCAGCGCCGGGTTGAGCCGCGCCTGGCGCAGCACCAGCGTCGAATTGGTGAGGATCTGGACGCCCTTGCGTCCGCTCAGGTGGGTGACGATCTGGGCGCAGGTGGTGCCGGCCTCGATCATGATGTGGTCGAAGTCGCGGACGAGTTCGGCGGCGGCAGCGGCGATGCGGTCCTTTTCGCCGGCATGCTGCAACTGCCGCTCCAGCACGGTGCGGTAGCCCGTCGCCTCGGCGCCGCCGTGGGTGCGCACCAGGACGCCGCGCTCCTCGAGATTGCGCAGGTCAGTGCGGATCGTGACTTCGGAGACCTTGAGATTGCGGGAGAGCCCGGAGACGGTGAGGAAGCCGTCACGCGCAAGCTGACCGAGGATGTACGACTCGCGCTCCGTGCGCTCGATCGTCATCGATCGTCCTTTCGCTTCTCTTTCGGCTTAGCTCTTTTACCGATTCAATCGTAAGCGTATTGGAGCCGCCCCGCAAGCCCGTGGACGAGAAGGGGGCCGGTTCTCTTTTCCGTTCACCCCTTTGGTTGGGCGCGACCCGGTTCCCGCCAGCGAATCGGTCGCTTGCCGGGGAACCTTCCCTGGCGTCTGCCCGAATCGCCGGCGTTTGCGGGCTGGACGCATGGTGCGGATGGAACGGGTGGTGCGGATAGGGACTAGACAGCAAAGGGCGCGGACGGGAGTGAGGCCCGTCCGCGCCAAGTCCTCGTGGCGCGCTTGGTGGGTCAGCCGGCGAGGAGTACCGCTTCGGCGGCCTTGGTCCAGCGAGTGCCGTCCATGGCGGCGGCGACCGCCGGGAGCTTCTCGGCGAGTTCGCTGAGCCGGATCAGGCCGAGATCGGGCAGGCTCGGGTAGACCATGATCTTGCCGCCGGAGGTGCGGTTGTTGACCGCGTCGATGGCATCTTGGAAGCCCGCCATCCCGCAGACCGCGTCCAGGGAGATCGAGGTGTCCAGCGCCTGGGTCTCCAGCTTGTCCAGCAGGGTGCGCATGTCGCTCATCTCCGAGCCGGAGGTACCGATCACGAAGACCCCGCGCTCGATGATGCCCTGCAGGTCCAGTTCGGCAAGGGTGCCGGCCGGGAAACCAGCGAAGGCGTTCACGATCGCACCCTCACCGGCCAGGTCCACGGCCTGGGAAAGCAGCGCAGGGACGGGCACCAGGCAGGTCACATAGCTGTAGCCAGGCTGCAGCGGGGTGGCCGAGGAGTTCACCACCTCGAACGGGACGCCGCGCTCGGCCGCGGTCGGGTTGACCACCGCGGCCAGGTTCGCCAGCCGCTCGTCACTGACGTCCGCGCCGACGACGCTCACCCCGGCCAGTCCGAGCGAAACGGTGCGCACGGTGTGCATCAACCCCATCGGGCCGGCCGCGCCGATGATCGCGACCCGGTCGGCCTCGCGGATTTCGCCGTTGGCCGGGACGTGGGTGAACGCCTCGGCCGGGTCGCTCCCGACGGTGCCGATGTAGCGGGTGAAGTCGTAGTGGACGCGACCGACGTCCAGCTTGACCCGCCGATCGATCCTCGCTCCGCCGAGCACCACGCAGAGCAGGCTGCGCGCACTCAGAAGGGCGCCGAGTGCCTCGATCGTGGCCGCGTCCGAACCGAAGTAGACGATGTCGTCCCAGCCGGCCTCGAGCGCATCCTTCGTCGAAGCCACAGCCTGTGGGTCGACCGAAGCCGGGTCAGCCCCCACCACCGTGATCGAACCCGGACGGGCCGCCGCGAGCAAAGGCGCCAACCCGGACGGGACCACGCCGGCGTCGGCCACCACCAGCAGCCGGCCGCCGGCAGCCAGCGTGTTGCGCTCGGCGCGGGAGTAGGAGGCCTCCACTGTCGACCAGGGCTCGACCAGCGCAACCTGCGCGGCGGTGGGCGCGTCCGAGACCCGCAGCATGAACTCCTCACCGGAGTGGACGACGATCCGCTCGTCCACCACCACGTACTCCTGCAGGGCGCCCTCGAAGTTGTAGCCGAAGGCGCCGTTCGAGGCGGCGGTCGGCAGGTGGCGCCAGTCGGCCTGCACCAGCAGCCGCTCGCCCACGCGATAGTGGGTCACCTGATCGCCAACGGCGACCACCCGCACCACCGGCTCGTGGCCGGGCACGGTCGGCTGGCCGTCGGGACGGTAGCTGGGCACCTGCGCCAATTCGTCGGCGGACAGGCCGGCCACCACGGGCGACTTGCGCGGGTGATCCTCGAAGGCGTGCAGCAGCTTGGTGTCGGAGAAGCAGATGCCGCAGGCCTCGACCTTCAGCAGAATCTGGGTCGGGCCGATCGGGTCCACCGGCTTGGCGGGGTTGACCACCACGGCGTCCTTGCCGGTGAACTGGATGGCGTACTGGGTGCTCGGAAAGTCGGTCATGTCTGGTTCCTTGGGTTCGTTGATCTCGCAGGATCGCTCAGTTGAGCATGTTCTGGCCGCCGGTCACCGGCACGGCCTGTCCGGTTTCGTAGGTCTGGTCGACGATGTAGTACACAGCCTTGGCCAGATCGGACGGGAGGCAGCCACGTCCCATCGGCACCTTGGCCTCGTAGAAGGCGCGAACCTCGGCGACCGTGGTCGCGCCGGGCACCTTGCCGGCCCGCAGGTACTGGACGAAGAGCCCGCGCTCGGGATCCATCCACAGCGGTCCGTCCAGGTAGTTGCCCGGGCAGATCGCGTTGACCTTGATGCCGTACTCGATCAGCTCCAGCGCGAAGCTCTGGGTGAGCCCGATGCCGCCGAACTTCGAGCCCGCGTAGGCGAAGTTCCGCTTCGACCCTTCCAGCCCCGATTTGGAGTTGATCTCGATGATGTCGAACAGAACCTCTGGACGTGCGGCATGTTGCGCCGCGAGCACCGGCGCGGCCGCGCGGACCCCAAGGAAGTAGCCGCGGTAGTTCACGTTGGTGACCAGGTCGAAATCGGCCACCGGCTGGGTCATCACCCCCTCGGCCCGCAGCACGCCGGCATTGGAGATGAAGACGTCCAGCCCGCCGAAGACTCGCACGACCTCGGCGATCGCATCCAGCTGGGACTGCTCGTCGGAGACGTTCACCTGCACCGCGACCGCCCGGCCCGCGCCGTGCTTCGCGCTGAGTTCGGTCGCGTTCTGCCTAGCCAGATCAATGTTCAGGTCGGCAAGCACGACGGACGCGCCGGCGTCCAGCAGTTCGGTGGTGATGCCCAGACCGAAGCCCTGCGCGGCACCGGTGACCATGACCACCTTGCCGGTCATCCGGCCGGCGGAACCGCCGGCGGCCACCGACTTGCGGTAGCTCTCGGCCTCCCAGTTCTCGATGAAGCCGCGCTCGGCCGCGTCCATGCAGCGGACGGTGCCGATGCGGTTCGCGTCCCTGGCCACCCGAAGGGCGTCGGTGAAGGTGGCCAGGGCGGTCTGAGCGGACGCGAGGTCGGCACCGGCGCCGAACGCGATCACGCCGGGGATGACCGTGATGATCGGGTTCTTGCCGTGGGTCTGCGCATACTCGGCGACGGCCGCCGTGAGCTGCGCGGCGACATCGCCCTCGCCCGGGACGAAGACCAGCGGCAGCGACCCGGCGTAGACGATCTGATCGGGGATCAGCGGGCCGTCGGCCAGGATCGCCCGACCCGCCGGCGTGGTCGTGACGCTGCGCACCAGCTCGGACGCGTCCGAGGTGACGACGGCGAGCCGCTCGGGGTTGCCCAGTAGGCCGCGCAGCGTGGGTGCGACGATGTTGATCAGCGCCGACTCGGTTGCGGGGATCCCGGCCTGCGCCGGGATGACGTTGGCCTGGTCAGCCACCGTCCCGGCCTCGATCGCGGCGGCGATGGTGGCGGTGAGCCACTGCGCGCGCTCGGTCAGCTCGGCGGCGGTATTGCCAGACACGATGATGCCGTGGTTGCCCAGCAGGGTGACCCCCGGCGCGGGCCGGCCGGTGCGTGCGGTGTAGGCGTCGCGCACCTCGGCCACCTTGCGGGCCAGCGGCACGCCCGGATCGGTGTAGGGCACGAATACCGCATCGTCCCCGAGCAGCCGGGCAGCCAGTGCCTCGGCGTCGGCGTTACAGGTGAGGGCATTGGCGACCAGCGGGTGGGTGTGCAGCACCAGCGCGTCCGGGATCAAGGCGTGGAACAGGATCTCAACACTCGGACGGCGTCCGCCGGGAGCGTCCACCAGCGCCTTCTCCGCGGCCACCCGCACCGGGTCGCCCTCGGTCGGCACCTCGGAGGCGAGCGACTCCAGCAGCACGTCGTTGCGCAGTCCGACCAGGTCGTCGGCGGTCAGCGTGGCCAGCGGAACCCCGGACGGCTTGATCCGCAGCACCCCGTCCACCTTCACCGAAGCGTTGCCGCCGCCGGCGCGGGAGTACTCGGGGTCGGCGCCGAAGGCGTTGGCGACCGCGATCAGTTCGGCAACCAGGTTCACTTCGCAACTCCGATCAGGTTCGCACCGAGCTCGACCAGCTCGGCGACAGTCGCCGACGTGCGTTCGCCGGACGCGTCCACATATCCCATCCCACCCTGAGCGACCTGGTGCTGATGCGCGGCGACCACGCAGGTGGCCTCCCAGAACGCTTGGCGGGCGAAGTCGGAAACCGGGCCGTCCACGCAGGCCACCTCCACCGGGATCCGGTCGGGGGTGTTGTGCTCGGTGCCGCCCATCACGACGATCCCGGCTTCGGCGAAGGCCTTCACATAGGCGTCCACGCAGGCGGAGGTGTTCCGGATCGGAATCAACTCAGCGGCGTGGATGCTGCGCTCCAACAGCTTCGCGGCGAGCTCGGTGGCCGGCTCCTCGAACGGGCAGACCGGGCTCACTCCGTCCGCAAGCGTGGGATAGGTGGGGATGCCGCCCATCTCCAGGACGTAGGCGTAGGCGTCCGCGAAAGCCAAGGGCACCTCCGGCACGAAGCCCGGCGTACCCACCTTGATCAGCCTGGAACGCAGCTCGCCCTGCAGCGCACCCGGGTTCTCCAGGTCGACCCCGGAAGCCGAACCGTACGCAGCTTCGAGCACTTGAGCACGTTCAGCAGGCGGCAACTCGAACAACGCCTGCTGGAAGGCCCGCGCAATGTGCCGCTCCTGCAGCGAAACCCATTCGACCGGGACGCCTCCTGCGGCGGCGACCTTCGCCGCGATCGCGTCCGCGGTCAGTCCGGTGTCCAGGCCACAGCGAAGGAACCAGGCAGCCAGCTTGGCAACCATCGCCTCGGCCCGCTCGTCGTTACCCGACCTGATCTCAGCGGCCACTCGCGATGCCAGCTCCGACTTCTCGCGGAACGGCGCGATGCCCTTGCCGCACAGGTACATCCGGCCCGGATTGGCCGGGTCGTTCACCCGGATGCCCGCAGCTGAGAGTTCGTCGTCGAGGGTGATGAACTCGAGGCCGTAGAGCGGCACGATGCCCGCGACCGCTGCCTGTTCGGCGAAGTCGGCGTAGACCTGCTGGTCGAAGAAGTTGGAGATGCCGATCGCTCTCGCGCCCTCAGCGGTGGCGGTGGCAACCACGTCGGCCACAGTCTCGAAGGCGGAGAAGTTCGGCGGGAAGTGGATGTGCGTGTTCACCACTGGAATCGGCTGAGCTGAGTCCCGGACGGCGGTGTCGGTCATGGCCTACCTGTTCTTGGTTCTGGACGGTTTCTTCACGTCTTTTTGGAACGATTCAAGAGCCTAGCAGTTGCGTGCGTCGAGCACTAGCCCCCGACGCTCGCCGGCTGCCCACAACGGCCCCTAGTCTCGAAAAAGATAACGATTTCATATCGTCGCGTGACAATCGGTACCTACCCGCCCTAGCATACAGAAATCGATTGCAGACGGAGGCGATGATGCTGCTCAATCTGGATCCGTTGCTTACGGGCCAGCTGCTGATGGCGTTGGACGAAATGGGCCATGGCGATGGTGTCGTGATCGCAGATGCCCACTTCACCGCGTCCAAGCTGGCCAAGAAGCACCTGATCGACCTACCCGGAATCAGCTCACCCAGAGTGCTGACCGCGATCCGCTCGGTGATGGTGCCCGATGTCTACGGCCCCACACTCGATCTGATGGAGAGCCCGGACGGGCTACTGCCTGTGCAGACCGAACTGATCGAGGCCGCCCAACTGAACGGCGAGCCCTACCGGCTGATCGAGCGGTTCGCCTTCTACGACCTGGCCAAGGAGGCCGAACTGATCATCCGAACGGGTGAGACCCGCACGTATGGCAACGCACTATTCCGCAAAGGCGTGACCCCGGTGGCTTCGGCATGACCGCCACCGAGACTGCGGCTGTGGCCGGCGCGCACGACCCGAGCCTGTTGTTGCAGGTGGAGGGTGTGGAGAAGACCTTCCCTGGCGTGAAGGCTCTGGAGGGCATGCGTTTCGACCTTCGCAAGGGTGAGGTGCTCGGCCTGGTCGGGGAGAACGGTGCCGGCAAGTCAACGATGATGAAGCTGCTGACCGGTATTTACTCTCGTGAGGCTGGCGAATTCTGGTTGAACGGTGAGCCGCTGAACGTGCACACGCCGAAAGAGGCGCAGGAAGCCGGGTTGTCGATCATCCACCAGGAACTCAACCTGGTCTCGCACTTGAGCGTTGCCGAGAACATCTGGTTGGGTCG
>JAKOQD010000079.1 GCA_029778515.1 Actinomycetes bacterium | reverse complement strand
CAAGGCCGACTCGGACCCCTCGCTGGCTACGATCGTGGTGCTTGACGAGAGCGGCGCGAACGTGACCACCGGCCCGCTGATCGTCGAAGGCACCAACGTCACCACCCAGTTGCGCAGCAAGCTCCCGAAGGGCACCTACACGGTGATCTATCGGACGGTGGACGAGTTCGGCGACAAGCGTGGCGGCTCCTTCCAATTCGCTTACGGCAAGGGCAGTTGGACGCCGCTGGAGTCTGAGGTCTGGCAGGGCGAGGACCAGCAGCCCACGATCCTCGACGACGTGGAGGACCCCTCGGCTACACCGGCACCGACGCCAACCCCGTCCGAGACGCCCACCCCGACTCCGATCGCCACGCCGTCACCGGCGGCCACGCCGACTGTGTCGGCCAGCCCCGCACCGGTGGGACCGGTCGACCTCGGTGACTCCACCGCGTGGATCCTGGGTGGCGGGGCGGTCGCGCTGGCCCTGGCCGGCGGCGCCGGCCTCCTGGCCTGGCGGCGACGCCAGCGCGAGCAGGGCTGATCGTTCAGCCCTTGGGGGCGAACTCGTTGAACAGTGCGCTCCAGCGGGCGGCGAAGGGTGCCTCGCCGAACTCGGCTGCGCGCTTGGGGGCTGCGGCGGACATCCTGGCCAGTAGTTCCGGGTCGCGCAGCGCGGCCACGACCGTGGCCGCCATCGCCTTGCGGTCGCCGTAAGGCACCAGCAGCCCGTCCACATGGTCGGTGATCACGTCGGCGGGACCGTAGCGCAGGTCGTAGCTGACCACCGGGCAGCCGTAGCTCATCGCCTCCTGGACGGTCAGCGGGGCGCCCTCGAACCTGCTGGTCAGGATGCACAGCGCCCCGCGCTGGTAGACCAGGTGCGGTTCCTTGGTGAAGCCCATCAGCTTGACCTGCTTGGCCACGCCCAGGTCGTTGATCAGGGTCTGCAGCGCGGCCTGCTCCGGCCCGCGGCCGTAAATCTCCAGCCGGGCCTGCGGCAACTGCGCCACCACCTGCGCGAACGCTTCGATCGCGTGGTTCACCTGCTTCTGCTTGCTCTCCAGCCTGGCCATCATCACCACCAGGTTCGGTTCGCGCGCGACCCCCGGCGTCAACTCGGGCGCGGCCACCGAATGGGGCAGGACGCGGAACGAGTCGGCGCGTCCGTACTTGGCCTCGGCCTCGGCCCGCTGGGTTGCGGTGAGGAAAACGATCGCGTCCACCCGGTGACGTGCAGTCAGGATCGGACGGAAGCTCGGCCGGATCGCGTTCGGGTCGTCGTACGGCTCCTTGATGTGCGCGTTGTGCAGCACGTACAGCATCCGTACGTGGGGACGCTGGTAGCTCAGCAGGTAGCGGTCGACATGCCGGTCCTCGACCATAACGAAGGCCTGCTCATCCCCGATCAGCCGGTCGAGGCAGAGGTGGTTGATCGCGTCCATGCTGTCGGCCATGCCGGTGGGCCGTCCGGCCTCGTCAAAGGTGATCACCTTCTCGACCACCGACTCCTGTGCGTCCGCGTCCACCACCCACCAGACGGTGAACGCCGGGGTCTGGTCGGCACGGTAGTGGATCTCCTGCCGGGGCAGGTTGTGGGCCAGGTCCATGTAGACCCGGCGGCGCAGCGTCCCATTGGGACGGAACTCTTCGCGCAGCGTCCGGCCACGATTGGGGTTGAAATGGTCCTGCACGATCAGGCGTCCGGCGTGGTCGTAGCGGCGATAGCGGCGGTAGGTGCCGGTGCTGTCGAAGTAGCGGTAGACCGGCTGGGTCGGCTCCTTCAGCCAGTTCAGCTCCGGGTCGTCGATCGGGTGCTCGACCGATTCGCCGGCGTAGCTGGACTCGTCGGGGTAGTAGTCGTGCAGGCAGACGAAGTCGAGATGATCGCCAAGCACCCCGCGCTCACGCAGGTCGTGCTCGATGTCGGCGAGTTCGGCCGAGTGCAGGAAGGTCACCAGGGTCGAGCGGACGCCGGCCTGCTCGGCGAACACCCGCGCTTTGGTGATGATCGACGAACTGCGTCCGGCGTAGTT
>JAKOQD010000375.1 GCA_029778515.1 Actinomycetes bacterium | reverse complement strand
CCCGGAAAACTCTGCGGCCGGGCGTGTTTGCGGGTGTTCGCTGGGTGCCGCCGAGGTTTTCCGGCTTTGTTGCCCGGTTTCGGGCCGTTCTTGGGTAACAACCCCGGAAAACCTTGCGTCAGCGCCCCGATTTCGCAGGCGGCCGTCACCCAGCTAGCGCATGTCGGAGTCCGTCATCCCCAACGACGCCCGGGCCGCCTCTAGGCGCGCGACGGGCACCCGGAACGGCGAGCAGGACACATAGTCCAGGCCCACCTCGTCGAAGAAGTGCACCGACTGCGGGTCGCCACCGTGCTCACCACAGACCCCGAGGTGCAGGTCGGGCCGCACGGCTTTGCCCTCGGCTACGGCGATCTCGACCAGCTTGCCCACGCCGTCCACATCGAGGCTCTCGAACGGTGACACCGCGAAGACGCCCTTCTCCAGGTACATCGAGAAGAAACCCCCTTCGACGTCGTCGCGGCTGAAGCCCCACGTCGTCTGCGTGAGGTCGTTGGTGCCGAAGGAGAAGAACTGGGCGCTGCGGGCGATCTCACCGGCGGTCAGGGCTGCGCGCGGCAGTTCGATCATTGTGCCGATCGGGAACTTCAGCGTGCAGCCGTGCTTCTCGGCGACGTCGGCCAGCACACCCTGCGCTTCGTCGATGATGAGTTCCAACTCGTGGTAGGAACCCACCAGCGGAATCATGATCTCGGCGCGCGGATCGCCGCCCATCCGCTGGCGGAAACACGCCGCCTCGGCGATCGCACGCACCTGCAGCGCGAACAGGCCCTCGACCACCAGGCCCAGGCGTACACCCCGCAGCCCGAGCATCGGGTTGGCCTCATGCAACCGGCGCACCGCGCGCAGCAGGCGCAGATCGGACTCATTCGGCTTGCCCTGCTCCTCGGCCACCGCGACGCGCACGCTGAGCTCGGTGAGGTCGGGCAGGAACTCGTGCAGCGGTGGGTCGAGCAGACGGATCGTGACGGGCAGGCCGTCCATCACCTCCAGGATCCGGATGAAGTCTTTGCGCTGCAGCGGCAGCAAGGCGGCCAGCGCGGCCTCCCGGTCGGCATCGTTGTCGGCCAGGATCATCTGCTGCACATACTCTTTGCGATCTCCGAGGAACATGTGCTCGGTGCGGCACAGCCCGATGCCCTGGCTGCCCATGCGGCGGCCGCGGGCGGCGTCGTCGGGGGTGTCGGCATTGGTCCGCACGCGCAGCCGCCGCACGCCATCGGCGTGGGTCATGATGCGATCCACGGCCTGCACGAGCTCCGACGCGGACTCGTCGGCGTGGTCCAGCGCGGCGTCGATGCCCTCGTCGAAGTACTGCACTACCGGCGAGGGGCTCACGCCGATCTGGCCATTGAAGACCTCACCGGTCGATCCGTCGATCGAAATGACATCGCCGGCGCTGAGCACCGTCCCGTCGGGCAGGCGCAGGGTGTGCGTCTCCGTGTCGATCTCCAAGGTGTCCGTGCCGCAGACCGCGGTCTTGCCCATGCCTCGGGCTACCACGGCCGCATGGGACGTCTTGCCGCCGCGGGTGGTCAGGATGCCGACCGCGGCGACCATGCCGGGCAGATCGTCGGGGTTGGTCTCGTTGCGGACCAGGATGACGTCCTCGCCCTTCTCGGCCGCCACCACTGCGTCCGCGGAGCTGAAGACGATCCCGCCGACGGCTGCGCCCGGGGACGCTGCTGTCCCGGTGGTGGCCGGACGGATGGCGGCGGCGCGGTCGAACTGCGGGAACATCAGTTGGCCCAGCTGCACCCCGGACACTCGGCGCACCGCCTCGTCCATGTCGATCAGGCCCTCATCGACGAGCTGAATCGCGATCCGGAAGGCGGCTCCGGCCGTGCGCTTGCCGACGCGGGTCTGCAACATCCACAGTTTGCCGCGCTCGATCGTGAACTCGATGTCGCACAGGTCGGTGTAGTGCTCCTCGAGGCGGGCCATGATCGCGACCAGCTCCTCGTACGGCTGCGGCTCCAGCTTCGACAGGTCGGCCAGGGACAGCGTGTTGCGGATGCCGGAGACCACATCCTCGCCTTGCGCACTCTCGAGGTAGTCGCCGTACACGCCGCGGGCGCCAGAGGCAGGGTCGCGGGTGAACGCCACCCCGGTGCCGGAATGCTCGCCGGAGTTGCCGAACACCATCGTCTGCACGTTGACCGCCGTGCCGAGGTCGCTCGGAATGCGCTCCTGGCGCCGGTAGAGCTGCGCGCGGGGAGTGTTCCAGGAGCGGAAGACCGCCTCGACCGCGCCCATCAACTGGGTGATCGGCTCCTGCGGGAACTCGTGGCCCTGCTCGGCGTAGATCTGCTTGTAGCGCTCGACCATGGTCTGCAGGTATTCCGCCGGAATCTCCACGTCGGAATTCACGCCACTGCTGACCATCGCGTCGGCCAGGGCGTGGGCGAACAGCTCGCCGTCGATCTCCAGCACGGTCTTGCCGTACATCTGGATCAGGCGCCGGTAGGAGTCCCAGGCGAAGCGCGGGTTGCCCGAGATGGCGGCCAGGCCGTGCACCGACACGTCGTTGAGACCGATGTTCAGGACCGTCTCCATCATGCCCGGCATGCTGAACTTGGCACCGGATCGCACGGACAGCAGCAGCGGGTTCTCGGGGTCGCCGAGGGT
>JAKOQD010000374.1 GCA_029778515.1 Actinomycetes bacterium | reverse complement strand
TAGACCGTAGTCAGCCCATGTTTCCAGGCGCGATCAAGCAGTCGTTGCCCAGCTTCGGCGGCATACCCGTTTCCCCAGGCCTCGGAGTGCAGGTGCCAGCCCACTTCAGTGTCGGCCGATGCCTCGCCCGACCCGCTCAGGGGGAGCAGCTTCATCAGCGCCGTCCCGATCGTTTGCGACTAGCCTGACCGCACGATCGCCCAAACTCCGTGCAGCGCGCCGTCGAATGCTGTCCACGCAGCCACCCGCTCCTCGGCCTGAGATCGGTCGGCCAGTACCGCCGGCGTCCGGCCGAGGAACCGGACGACCTCCCAGCGGGCTCGCATGATCTTGCGCAACGCCGTGCCCACCGGGTCGTCGGCGGACGCGTCGTGGCTCTCCAGGACTGCCATCACCACCCCAAGGGCCTCGGTGGCGCTGAACATCAGGGGTGGCAGCCGAATTCCGCGTCCGACGGTGTAGCCGCCGCCAGGACCGGGCACGGCGCGGATCGGAATTTCGGCTTGGCGCAGGATCGCCACGTAGCGTCGGGCGGCCCGCTCGGTTACCGCCAGCGCGTCGGCCAGCTCGGCCGCGGTGATGCCTGGCTGGTTCTGCAGCATTTCGAGGGCGCGCAGGGCTCGGGCGGTGGGGCTGGTCTCGGCCATTGCGGGCTACCTAATCCTGCGTATCTCTCTGTTGGGTAATTCCGGAAGTAGATCGTCCGGATTCGATCCTAGCTTCGAGCCATGACCTACCAATTGATCCAGTCCCGGCATTCAGCGCCATCGCTACCGCGAAGCCTTTCCGCCGCGCTGGCGGCGCTGCGAAGCCTCCTTGCCAAGGTGGCGCATCGCCTCACGTTGCCCACCCAGGTGTTCGACGATCCCGACTTCGGCCGATTCCGCGGCTGGCCCGAATCGGAGGTGCAGTTGCGGCGATGGCCATACTGATCCCATCGCGTCGGGCAGCGGAGGGACGGATGGCAGCGGTCGGAGGGATGGAGTTAGAATTCACCGCGGACGTGATCGAGTGGCGCGGCCCGGCCCCGTTCGTCTACGCGGTGGTGCCCGAGGCCGAGGGCGAAGACATCGCGGCCGTGGCCCGGGCGCTCACCTACGGCTGGGGCATGGTGCTCGTGACCGCGACGATCGGAGCCACCCGGTTCACCACCGCGCTCTACCCGAAGGACGGCGGCTACCGGCTACCGATCCGGGTGGTCGTGCAGCGCGCGGAGTCCATCCGGGTGGGCGGACGGGTTCAGGTGAGGCTCGAGCTGGGCACGCCATGAGTGCTGTCGCGGTTGACCGTCCGTTGCCGAAGCTGGTGCTTTGATGGACGGATGCAGCGGCTGCTGAGCGCACTCGACCGGATGAACCGGGCGCACCCGTGGTCGCACAACGACGCCTATGCCGGCTTGGTGCTGCACCAAGCCAGGAAGACCCAACGTGGCGGCGGCAGTTCGGCGCTCGACGTCGGCTGTGGCACTGGGCGGTTGTTGCGCCGGTTGGCGGAGTGCTTCCCGCAGGCAGTGGGCATCGAAGCCGATGCTGTGACCGCTGGGCTGGCGGCCGCGGCGGTGGCTACGTTTCCGGCAGCGACCGTAGTCAACGCCAGGTTTCCAGTAGCGGACGGTCGTCGCTACGACTTCGTCTCGATGGTCGCGGTGTTGCACCATCTGCCCTTGGCGGACGGGATCGCGGCCGTCCGCGAAGTCGTGGCTCCCGGCGGTCGGCTGGTGATCGTGGGGGTCTACCGCGAGGCGCGGGCCGATGCGTTGTTCTCGGTGATCTCGCTGCTACTCAATCCGCTGATCGGGATGATCCTGCACCCGCGACCTGCCGACCGGACGCTGGAGCAGCTGCGCGCACCGGCTATGCCTGCGTCCGAGCCTTACCGGGAGATCCGCAGCGCGCTCCGTGCCGCGCTGCCCGGAGTGCGGGTTCGTCGCGGATTCTTCTGGCGCTATGTCGCTACCTGGCAAGCGCCGCGCACTTAGCCCGAACCCACCGGCCGAGCTTGTGGAGACCGGGGATTCAGCGCCGAAGTGACTGCGCTCACCGAACACGTTGGCGGAAATCACGATGCTGCGCGAGCCTGCGTAGGATCGTCCGCGTAAAGCGCGTCCTGGTCGGTGTGGCAGCCTTGGTGCTCGTGGTTGGAGCAGTTCATACGGCCTTCGAGTACGGCCGAATGGTCGCTACGGCCGAGTACAACTCCGCTCCGTCCAGTGTCGCGCTGTTCTTCATGGTGCCGCATCTGGCGGTCAGCATGTTGCTGCTGGTAGCGGCTGTGTTCACGCCACGGCGCAAGCGCGCAAACGAACCCGCGGACACGCGCTCACCGCGCTGACGGCCAAAGGTCGACCTCGCGGCTCAGGCGGGGCTGCGGTGGTGCCTGGCCACTGACTGTGACTGCACCCACCGCGGACGGTGCACTCAGCCACAGCCTCGACGATTCGGACGGGAATCAGCGCAGCCGGGCCCGATCGGCAAGGGTGTTCAGCAGCGCGACGCCAGTGGCGGCATCGTCGACTGTGATCACCAATTGCCGTCCGCCGGTGCGGTGCACGAGGATCGCCTCGCCCTTGCGCAGCACGATGCCGACGCGTCCGGTGAGATCGATCCGGTAGCCCCAGCCGCCGAAGTCCGCCAATGGCTGGACGTCGACCACTTCGGCCGCTTCCACCTCGTTTAGCGGCACCACCGTCCGCGGCCGTGGCAGTACCGAGCGCGCGGCCAGGCCGTCGTGGTCGACGGTGATCGTCCAGCGGCCGAGCAGCACCAGCAACAACGTGACCATAGCCAGGATGACCAGGGTCGTCACGCCGACCCCGACACCACCGAGCAGCGCGATGCCGCCCAGCAGGACGGTCAGGATCGCCCCGGCGGTCATGATCCAGCCCAGTCCGGGCAGTTCCGCCGTCCGCACCCAGGCCGCCTGCTCGTTCGCGCCGAGCGTCAGGCGCTCCGCGCCGTCCGGTACCGGGGCGGTGGTGGGCTGCGGCCGGTCCGCCGGGATGGCGAGCGCGGCCAGCGCGCCGGCCAGGGTTGCGACAGCGAAGGAAACCGCCATCGGTACCCCGATTCCGGGCGCGAGGGTGGCGTCGGTCAAGCCGCGCTGCACGGCCAACGAGCCGACCAGCAGACCGCTGATCATCACCGCGAACCAGATCGAGAAGAACACCGACAACCGGCGAGTGGACGCTGTCGAGCCCAGGTAGAAACCGATCGCCCACATGCCGATCGTGAACGGCACGACGATCGCGGCCAGCATCACCAGCGTGCTCACCGGGCTACCGAAACCGTCCGGCAGGCCGTCCGCACCCCAGTGGGTAGCCACCTGATCGGGCAGTTCGGGCAGCATCGCGACCGCCCACGCCAGCGCGGCGGCCAGCAGGACGAGCGGAACCACGAGCGCAAGCACCGTAGTCCGGACGCGATTCGGCACCTTGGCAGGTCTGGACGTCATCGCAGGGTCTCCTTCAACAAAGCGATCGTGGTTTCGGCCGAGAGCTCCAGCCGACGGGACTCGGTGGCGACCGCCGCGAGGGCGCGGCGCAGCGGGGCCAGGTCTTGGGTGGCACGCTCGGTGACCACGGCGCCGCGGCCGCGGCGAAGCTCGATCAGGCCTTCGTCGCGCAGTTCCTGGTAGGCGCGCAGCACTGTATGCAGGTTCACGTTCAGAGACGCGGCCAGCTCGCGGGCCGCCGGCAGCCGTTCGCCCGAGCGCAGTGAACCGTCCGCCACGCCGGCGCGGAGTTGCGCGGCGAGCTGAGCGAACAGCGGCTCGGTGGCCGACGGGTCGATTCGGAAAAGCACAGGTTCAGTATAGTTGTTATATGACAACTAGAACAGTTACTTCCACTCAGTTCTAGAACCGCTGATCAACGCGGCCCAACGCTGGCTGAGCCTGACGAAGCCCGTAGTCACCCCGCGGATGGACGACCCAACGCCCGGCTCAGGGATCGAAATCAGCGCTTCGCTAGTCGAGCGCGGCGAGCAAGCGGACGGCCCGCTTGGCAACCGCGGGCAGTCGCGACTTCGAGTGTCGCTGCAGTCGTTCCCGGAGCGCCGGACGCAGCGAAGTGTCGGCGGCGGCCAACGTGGCCAGAGCCGACATCGCGCAGGTGAGCACGATCCAGTCGTCGGCATCGTCGAGGGTACGGATCAGCCATTCCGCGGCCCGCGCGCGTTGGGCGGCAGTGAGCGGCACCTCGCCCCAGAGTTGGGCCAGGTGCCACTGAATCGACGGCTGGGTGCTGGCCGCCAGTTCGGCGTCCAGGCGATCGACGAAGGGCGTCAGCAGTTCCGGACGCTCACGCGCGAACTTCTCCAGCGCGTCCGCAGCCCGCATCCGCACGACCGCGTCCGCGGCTGTACAGCAGTCGATCAACTCGCTGATCCGAGACGGATCGGCCCGCAGTTCGGCGAGCACTTCGGTCACGCCGAGCAGCGTCCGCGGGTTGCCGCCGGTGAGCATGTCGACAAACGCCCTACCCGCGGGCACCCTTCGCCACCAGCGTCCGCGGCGCGGTGAACCGGTACGAGGCCTCGATCCAGTCGGCGAGTTCGGCCAGGTCGGTGTGCTCGTCGAGGTCGAGTCCCGTCCAGCCGGACGGGCCGAGATAGTCGGGATTGTACGCGCAATCCTGCGCCCGGAGGATCGAGATGGTCTCCAGATCGCCGACCAGCACCACCGATTGGGAATGCCGCACCCAGGCTCCGTCCACCTTCAGCGAGCCGCCGTAGTAGGCGAACACCTTCTTCGTGTAGAAGGTCGGACGCCCATGGCTCACCTTCTCCTGCGCTCCCGGCAGCGCGAGCGCCAAGCCCCGGACCCGCTGGTACCAGGGGTCGGCCTCGTCGAACATCAGCGGATGCTCCACCGGTTCAG
>JAKOQD010000078.1 GCA_029778515.1 Actinomycetes bacterium | reverse complement strand
CTTCGCCGTCGGCGACAGCTGCCCGGCGCCGCGCGATCATGTCGTCGACGACCCGGTCCAGCGTTTCAATGGCCGCGATCTCCCGGTTGCGACGCGGTGTCGGGATCTTGCTCATGGGGGACGCGAGGGGGCCCAGACCCTTGCCGAAGCCCGCCAGCACTGTGCTCAGGGCGTCCGCGACATCGGGAGCCTCGGAGCGCAGGTCTACCCCGAAGATGGTCCGCCCGATGACATCGAGGGTGAGTTCGGACATCGCCTCGGCGACGTCGATCTGCTGGCCGTCCGACCAGCCGGCGGAGGTGAGCTCGCCCGCGGCCACCATGTCCTGCACGTACTCGGCCAGTCGGGCGGAATGGAACATCGGCTGGATCGCCCGGCGGTGCCGCAGATGCTCGGAACCTTCGGCGGTCAGCAGACCGTTACCCAGCAGCGGGCGGGTCAGTTGCAGGGCCAGACTCTTGCGCGTGTGCCGGCCGTTCTTGACGAAGACATCCCAGATGGCTTCGGGTGAGAACAGGACGTGGACGTGTTCGCCCTGCAACCGGGTGTGTACGACCGGCTGGTTCTGGTCAGCCATCCCAGCGAACACCTCGTAGGGAGCCTTGCGGCCTCGGGTGAGGTCCCACATCACGCGCAGGCCGCTGGGCCCTGCGGGGCGGGGCATCTTCGGCTGTTTGACCCGCATCGCGTCCATGGCGGCGCGGGCCTCGTCGATGCGGTCGGTGACGGTGCTTGCCATATATATAGTCTGCCTCGCGGGTGACCGGCGATGGAGAGGATGGCCGCGGATGGCCGAATGGCGTGATGTGCACCTGCCGGATCTGCACTGGGCTCCGCGTGGCCTGCCTGGCGCGCTGAAGGGTCTGCCCGGGTGGATCGCGAGGGCCGCCTCGGAAAGCCGGTTTGCCGGGGAGTTGCTGGACTTCGAACGCTCGGCGCCCTGCGCGTCGTATCCGCAGACGCCGGTGGCCCGTCAGGTTCTGGTCATCCCGGGGTTCGGCTTCGGCGACGCGGCGACGCTGCCGATGCAGTTGGCCCTGAGCCGGGCCGGCTTCCGGGTGGTCCGCTCGCACATCCTGGCAAACGTCCGCTGCTCGGACCGGGCCGTCGACAAGCTCGCCGAGGTGGCCCGCGACGCAGTCGAGCAAGACGGCCATAGGTTGCAGGTGGTCGGGCACAGCCGCGGCGGCATGCTCGCCCGTGGACTGGCAGCCCGCCACCCGGAACTCGTCAGCACTGCGGTGAGCCTGGGTGCGCCGCTGAACGACGAGTTCGCGTTCTACGAGATCCCGCAGCCGATGGTGCTGGCGCTAAAGGTCGTGCATCAGACCGACCCGGAGTTGCGCGAGCGGCAGTGCGTGACCCGGAACTGCACGTGTCCCTACATGCAGGCCACGCACCAACCGTTCCCCAGCGACGTCGAGTTGATCAGTTACTACACGACGTCCGACGGCATCGTGGACTGGCGGGCATGCGTGGTCGAGGGTGCGGAGAACATCGAGGTGCCAGGGTCACACCTCGGGATGGGGCTGCGGCCGGACACCGTGAACCTGGTGGTGCGCAGGCTGGTGGCGTCGGCCGAGGTGTACTGACACGAGCTGGATGTCCGAGTTTGCAACGCGTCAGGATCGACACGCCGAGGGCAGGCCCAAGCGATCGGCGTGTCCGGGCGGGGCGCCAGCGACGCGTTGCAAACTCGGACACTGCCGCCTGATCACCGGGCCGGCTCGAACCGCACCGGCGCATCGAACGCCGCCCGCCGGGTCGCCCGCCGCAAGGTCCGTAGCAGCAGTGGTCCAGCCAAGACAGTGAGGACCGCCGTGAGAATGGCCCGCGGAATGTCCCAGCCCAACGACGTCGCGACCGTGAAGGCGAACCAGCGGCCAAGGTTCTCCGACAGCGGGGCACCGGGCACGAACGCGAGCGCATTGTCGGCGCTCAGCGCCCAGGGCCAGAAGGACAGGTTCATCAGCAACCCGTAGGCGAGGCCGGCCAGCGCTCCGTAGGCGGCCAGCATGACGATCTCGGCGCGGCCCCGCATCTGCGGTAGCAGCCCGGCACACATCGCGAACCAGCCGGCCGCGACCATCTGGAACGGCAACCAGGGGCCCACGCCGGCCGTCAGCAGGGCGGAGGTGAACAGCGACAAGCTGCCGAGCGCGAACCCGAACGCCGGGCCCAGGGCACGCCCGCCCAGCAACAGGATCACGAACATCGGTTCCAGGCCGGCCACGCCGGCTCCCAAGGGCCGCACAGCCGTCGCGACCGCGGCGAGGACCGCGAGCATTGCGATCCCTTTGGCATCCAGCCCGCCGCTGCTGATCTCGGCGAACAGCACGGCGACCACCAAGGGCAGCAGCAGGGCGAAGAACCAGGGCGCGTCGGCGGCATGGTCCGCAGCGGCGCTGGCAGGTGAGACCACGAACGGCCAGAAGAACGCGATCAGTCCCACCGCGCTCACAGCGCTCAGAGCAGCGATCGTTCGCCATCGCAGAGGTACGGCGTGTGTCTGTCTCACAGCGTGCACGCCTCCTCCACAGTGAGAACGGGCAGCGGAGCCAGCACCTTCTGCACCTGCGGGGCGAACGCCGGCGACGAGGTGAGTGCGGTGCGGACGTCCGCGTCGGTCACCACCTCCCCGTCGGCCAGCACGATCACCCGGTCGCCAGCGACTGCCACGAGTTCCACATCGTGGGTGGCCAGCAGGATGCTGCACCCGCGCTCGGCGAGCATGTCCAGCCAGCGGCCGAATGCGACTTTGCCCGGGTAGTCCAGACCGCGGGTCGGTTCGTCCAGCAGCACGACGTCGGGGGCGGTTCCCAGTTGGATGGCCAGTGCGAGGGCCAGCTGCTGGCCGGCGCTGAGATCCCGCGGGTGCGTTTGCGGGTCCACCGTCTCCACCAGGTCGAGCAAACGCCGGTAGGCACTGCCTGCCGGCTGCCCGAGGTCGCGGTCGGTCGCGGCGCACTCCTTGGCCACGGTCTCGCTGTAGAACAGGTCGGTCGGGTCCTGCGGCACATACGCGATCTGGCGCAGCAGTTCCGGACCCCGCAGTTCCGCCGGATCGTGCCCGGCCACTTCGACCCGGCCGCTCTCGGGCAGGCGTGACCCTGCCAGCACGTTCATCAGCGTGGACTTGCCCGCACCGTTGCGGCCCATCAACGCCGTCACCTGGCCCGCCCGCAGATGCAGGTCGACATCCCGCAGCGCTTCGACCCGGCCGAACCGGACCGTCGTCTGCGACAGTGCCGCCACACCGTCCCCTCCGGCCCGGCGGGTCGGGGGCTGGAAGGGCGCAGTCCGCAATTGCAACGCGTGGCGTCGGGCAGTGCGCACGCTCAAGGGCAGCGGCTCCCAGCCGAGCGCGTGCGCCAGCCGCACCACCGGCGGCTGCAGACCGTGCCCAGCCATCGCTGCTTGCGGATCCTGCAGTTGCACCGGTTCCGCATCGATCCGGATGACGTGGTCGGCGAACTCCACGACCCGCTCGAGGCGGTGCTCGGCCATGACCACCGTGATCGCCAGGTCATGCACGAGTCGGGCGATCGCTGCCAGGACCTCCTCGGCGGCGGCCGGGTCGAGCGCGCTGGTGGGTTCGTCGAGGACCAGAACTCGCGGACCCGCGGTGAGGGCCGCGCCGATGGCCACTCGCTGCTGCTCGCCACCGGACAGGGTGTCCAAGGGCCGTTGCCGCAAGGAAACCAGTCCGAGCAGGTCGAGGGTCTCCTCGACCCTTCGCCGCATGACGTCCGGGGCGAAACCAAGGGACTCCATCGTGTAGGCGAGTTCGTCCTCGACGGTGTCGGTCGTGAAGCCGGCGCGCGGGTTCTGCCCGACGGTTCCGACGACGCCGGCCAGATCCCGCGGCGGATGCGTGCGCGTGTCCAGCCCGGCCACCTCCACCCGGCCGGACAGCGTGCCACCGGTGAAGTGCGGGGCCAGGCCGTTGATCAAGTTCAGCAGCGTCGACTTCCCCGATCCGGTCCGGCCGATCACGAGCACCAGGTCGCCCTCGGGAATCGTCAGGTCGACATCACGCAGCACGGGGGAGCTGGCACCGGCATGCGTGAAACTCACGTGCTCGAAACGGATCACGCGGCCTCCCATGGCACCGGCGGCGGGGGAGTCACGGCCGCCGGCGTCGCCGCGAGCAGGATCGCGCTCGTCGCGGCCAAAGGCAGCGTGGGCCACGTCAGCGGCAGGGTGATGCTGTCCGGGCCGGCCGCCAGCACAGTGACTGCCGCGAGGATGCCACTGCCGGCGGTCACAGTCTCCGGCCAGCCCCAGCGATCCGGCCGGTAGCGGGTGCGTGGCACCCAACGGCCCGAGATCAGGATCCCGCCGACCGACATCAAGATGCCGGCGACGAGCAAGGCCCAGCCCCAGCCGCTGGCACCGAGCGCCGCGAACAGGCCGAGGCCGATGCCGACGAGGCCGGTGAGAACCAGCACCGCCTGAGCAGCCCGTTGCTTCGGTGTAACGGCGGTCATCCGGCCGTACCCGCGGGTGTCCATCGCGGCGGCCAGGCTGATGGCGTCGTCCAGCGAGGACTCCAGCACCGGCACGGCAGCCTCGGCGGCGGCCTTCAACCCTTTCGTCGGGCGGCCGCGCAAGCGACGAGCAGCCATGACTCTGCGCACGTTGACCATGATCCGCGGAGCCAGCGACAAGGCGACGACGGCGGCCACTCCGACGTGGTACAGCCCGGCCGGCAGAGCTTTGAGCAGACGCACCGGACTGGCCAGGGAGTTCGCGGCGCCGACGCAGATCAACAGCACGGCGAGTTGTGCACCTTGCAGCGCGGCGATCACCAGCATCTCCGCAGTCACCGGCCCGCCGAGGGTCACCCCGGCCATCCAGTCCGGCAGGGACACACTGGGCAATTCGAACAGGACCGTAGTGCCGACCCGAGTCCCGAAAAGGATCCCGAAGGCCACCCGGATGACGATCACCAAGACGGCAAGCCGCACGAACACCGAGAACGCCCGGGCCCATTGCGCCTCGGGCCGCCGGGCCATGACGACCAGGGTGGCGACGGCCGCGATCAGGCCGAGCAACAGCGGATTGGCCGTGCGAGTGGCTGCCGCTGCCAGCCCCAGGGCCCAGATCCACCAGGCCGCTGGGTGCAGCCAGCGCGCGCTCATCCGCGCCCCCTGCGCGCCAGCACGGCCAGTCCCAGCAGCGCCGCGATCATGGCGGCACCGATCGCCGCGATCCACGCCGGCGGGGTGCTGCTGGTTGTCGGCTCAGGGTCGCCGTTCAGGGGCAGTGCCACCGCCGACGGTTGGGCGTAGGTGGGTTCAGGTGCTGACGGGGTGGGAGTGGGCGTGGCGGAGCTGGTCGCCTTGTTCGGAAGTGCACTCGCCGAGGGCGCGACCGATGCCAGCGGTGCGACGGGAGCGACGGTGGACCGCGACGCAGTGGGCGTGGCGGTGCGCACCGTCTGACCGGGGCACTCGGTGGCCGGGAAGCCTGCGATGCCGCAGATCAAACCGCTGGTGTGGAAACGGAGTTGCGCGACGCCTTGCAGCACCTGCAGGCCGGTCTGGTTCTGCGGCACGGTGACGCACTGCACGGAGGTGGCCGGGGTAATCTCGCCCACTGGCGCGATGCCGGCCGCACCGAAGTCGATGACAACCGCCACGCGCTTCTGGCCGGCCGGCGGTGCAGCCGACCCTGGGCACAGCGCGTCGTAACTGCTGGCGGTTACT
>JAKOQD010000373.1 GCA_029778515.1 Actinomycetes bacterium | reverse complement strand
TGGCGTAGAACTCGTCTTCGGCCTCCTGGCGCTTGCGGACTTGCGCGATCACGAACTCGACGAACTCGGTGTCCCGGTCGGTGAAGGTGAAGTCCTGAATGGTGGGCGCTGGGTCTTCACCGGGCCACGCAGCTTGCCGGGTCGGTCGGTCGCGGTCGCCACGGGTGCCGCAGGCGGTGACCCAGTAGCGAAGGCGCTCTCGTGCGTCGGCGAAGTCGCGGTGCCAGCCGAGTGGCGCGGATGCGTTCTGCTCGGGGTCGTAGGCCGCGAGCCAGTGCAGGTGCAGTGCCGACAGCTCCCAGACCATCTCCGGGTGGTGGTGCCAGAACGGCGGCACCACCGCGACGGTGAGGCCGTAGGTGCGTCGCAGCCAGTCAACCCACCGGTTCAGCGCGAGCCATTCCTGCTCCAGCTCGTGAGCTGTCAGCAGGTTCCAGTTCACGGGGTGAGGCGGCTCGGGCATGTCCGCGTTGGTGACGCGGGGCGGCCCGTCGAACACGTCGGGCTCATCCGCCTCGGACGGGCCAACGGGGACATCGGGTGCTGTGGGTTCTTGGTTCTGATCGTTCGTCATGGCCTGGCTCCCGAACTCACATGCTGACCGGCGCGGCCTGGGCCGCAGCGTTCGTTCGCTGGGGCGGCGCGTAGGCGGCGGCGTCTCGTCCGGCCGAGTTGCGCGGGGTGCGGTCCACCTCGTAGCGGGTTCGTGCGGCGTCGTGGCCGATCTTCTTGGCGATGAACTCTTCGCCCTCGATCGCCTGGCCGTTGCGCTCGTAGTTGACCGGGCGCGTGTAGCCCTCGGCCACGAAGTTGTCGCCCTGGGCGAAGTTCGCGTGCGCATGCTCGGCCGACCGTCCGAACATCACCAGGTGGTGGTAGGTCGTCTCGGTCTGAGTGAACGAGCCGTCCTCCTCCCGGCGGAAGTGCTCCTTCCCAATGCGAGCGAAGAACCTCGCGTCGCCCTTGGCCGTCTCGGTGAGCAACGGCTCCGAGGCGATGAAGCCCGACAGTGATTCCTGGGTGTGAATGGCCATGATGGCGTCCTCCTGAACTTGGGCGGCCAGCTGCATGTGGTCGCTGTGTCAGGCAGGTGCGCTTCGGCACCCAGACGCAGCGTCAGGTGACGGGGCGGTGGCGCAGCAGTGTTTCGAGTTCGTCGCGGTCGCTGCGGAGTTGCGCGGCATCGGGGCGAGTCGGCCAGGCGCGGAGGTCGGTGACGATGGGCGGCGCGGAGCGCAGCATCG
>JAKOQD010000372.1 GCA_029778515.1 Actinomycetes bacterium | reverse complement strand
TTGTTGTCGGCCTTGGCTTGGGCCTTGTCGGCCTTGGCGGACCGGGTGAGGGTGACGTCTTCGGCTCCGAATGCGACGGCGGCCACGGCGTCGAGCACGTGGCATGAGCGCTCGTAGGCGACGGCGACGCGCTCGGGGTTGCGGGTCCACTCGGCCGCGTATCGGGCCGATCCTCGGGCCAGCTCGCCCTGACCGAAGGCGGTGAGCAGCCCGAACGCGACCGCTTCGGCTTCGGCTTCCATGTCGCCTCGGTGCTGTCCGGCGTAGGGCCGCTCGTCCTCGGCTCCGTGCAACAGGGCGTGGGCGACCTCGTGGGCCAGTGTCTCGACGGCCGCCCATCCGGCCAGGCCGCCATGCACGACGATTTGGCGGGTGACGTGCACGGTGTAGCCACCCTCGGCCATGTCGCGGCCGCTGCGCTCGACGTTCCAGCCCTGGGACGTGATCCAGGCGGCCAGCCGCTCGAACACCTGGCGGGCTTCGCCCTCGGGCAGCTCGGGCGCTGCGAACGCGGCCGCTCCGGTCTCGCCGTCCTCGTTGATCACGTCGGCGGCGCGGTAGGTCTGCTCGATGCGGAACACGCGGCGTTCTTCGGCTCCGGGGGTGTCCTTGGTGGCCTTCTTGCCGGTGGCGGGGTCGATCCACATTGGCACGGGACGCGACCACACGGCCAGCGCGCCACCGGTGGGGGCGTATCCGCGCTTGGTCCACACGTAGCGGGGGGCGATCTCCTCGGCGGCGGCGCGGATCGCGGCATCGAACGCGGCTTCGTCGCTGAGGCCTTCGGCTGCGAACCGTCCCCAGAGCTGGCAGACGATCAGGGCGTGGTTGCTGGGGGAGTAGGCCGGGTGACCGGAGCGCAGGCGCAGGGCGCGGGCTGCCATCGCGGCGGGCCATCCGGCGGGGTTGGCGATGAATGCGGCGACCTGCTCGGTCATCGCCTGGCGGGTGGCCTTGTGGTCGATGGTGCTCATGGGTGGTGCTCCTTCGGTGTGGTGGGGGTGGTAGGTCCCCGGTTGGTCTGCCGTGTTGATAGTGTCAGTCTAGTCTAGTTGGTCAATCATGTCTAGTAGGTCAGGCGTTTTTCTGGGCGGATTCTTCGCGGGCGGTTGCCTCGATGGCGTCGACGTCTAGGCCGAGCTGGCGGCCGCGTGCCTTGTCTCGGGTGAGTTGTTCGGCGTTGCCGGTGCGGGTGGCGTGGATGATGTGGTTCCTGACGAGGTACTGAGCGATGCACATAGCGGCGTAGTTGGGGTGTTCTCCGGGCGGGAATCCGCAGATGCCGGGCTGGTCGGGGTCGGTTCCGTGGTTCTGGCGCAGGAGGTAGCCGTTGGGCTCCTGGGTTCCGCAGGCGGGGCAGGTCGCGGGCTGCCTCCATCGCTGTGCCTGTTCCTGGGCGCGGTCGTAGTCTCCGAATAGGTCGGGCTGGATGCTCACGGCTGGT
>JAKOQD010000371.1 GCA_029778515.1 Actinomycetes bacterium | reverse complement strand
CGAGACCTTGCTGATGGTCGGGATCGCCGGCGTGGCCACCGTGTTGATCGGCCTGCCACTAGGGGTGGTGCTCTTCATCACCCAACCTGGGGGACTGGCGGCCAACCGTCCGCTGAACCTCGTGCTGGGCGGCGTGGTGGTCAACATCACCCGCTCGATTCCGTACGCCATCCTGATGCTGACGCTGGTGCCGTTCACCCGTTGGCTGGTGGGCACCTCGATCGGTCCGATAGCCGCGTCCGTTTCGCTGACGATCGCCTGCGTGCCCTTCTTCGGCCGGCTGGTTGAGGCCTCGCTGCGCGAAGTGCACCCCGGCAAGGTGGACGCCGCCCACGCTATGGGCTCGACCCGCCTACAGACCGTGTGGAAGGTGCTGCTGCCCGAAGCCAAGCCGTCACTGGTGGCCGGCGTCACGACGACCGTCGTCGCCCTGATCGGCTACTCCGCGATGGCCGGTCTGATCGGCGGTGGCGGCCTCGGCCGGCTGGCCTACAACTACGGCTATCAGCGTTACCAGCTGGAGGTCATGGCCGTGATCCTGGTCATCCTCGTGCTGCTGGTGCAAGTGGTGCAGTGGATCGGCGACGCCGTCGTCCGCCGGGTGGATCACCGATGAAACCGAGCTCCCCGCGGACGCCTCCCGGCGACGCGGGTGCCGACCAGACCGACTGGTCGGCCAACCTTGGCCCCGCCCAGGGCTGACCATCGAAAGGTAGAACCATGGGAAACCTACGCAAGCATCTGTCCGTCGCTGTCATCGCTGCGGCCTCGATGGCGTTGACCGCTTGCGGCAGCACCACGGCCGCAGCTCCGTCCGGGTCGCAGAGCGCACCGGTCACGACGTCCGCCGAGGTCACCACGGTGACCGTCGGCGCGAGCCCGGTACCGCACGCCAAGATCCTCGAGTTCGTGCAGCAGAATCTTGCGGCAAAGGCCGGCATCGAGCTGAAGATCGTCGAGTTCGACGACTACGTGCAGCCGAACGAGGCGCTGGCGTCCGGCCAGCTGGACGCGAACTACTTCCAGCACCTGCCGTACCTCGAAGACCAGATCAAGGAGAAGGGCTACCAGTTCGACCACGGCGCGGGCGTGCACATCGAGCCGTACGCGATCTTCTCGGCCAAGCACAAGGCGTTGGCGGACGTGCCGGACGGCGCCAGCATCGCCATCACCAACGACGCGTCCAACCAGTACCGGGGCCTGAAGCTGCTGGCCGACAACGGGTTGCTGCAGGGCCTGACCGCCGATTCCACGGTGGTGAGCCTGACGAAGGAGCAGAACCCGCGGGGCTTCAAGTTCATCGAGAACCAGCCCGAGGTGATCGTGCAGCAGCTGGACGATCCGCAGGTAGATCTGGCGTTCATCAACGGCAACTTCATCCTCACCGCCGGCCTGAACGCCAAGGACGCGCTGCTGGTGGAGAAGGTCGCGGACAACCCGTACGCCAACCTGCTGGTCTGGCGCTCGGACAACACCAACCCCGGTGTGGCCAAGCTCGAAGAGCTGCTGCATTCCGCCGAGGTGACCGACTTCATCAAGCAGACCTGGCCCTCGGGCGATGTGATCCCGGGAGCTTGACCCAAGACCCCCGCGCCGGAGGCCAAGGCGACGGCACACCAGCCTCCGGCGCGGGATCCAGTCGAAGCGTTGTCCTCGGACAACTTTGGCGGTGGCGGCGGCCTTTCGTGACGCCGTCGCTCGTTCCTCACGACGGCTCCTCAGGGACCGTTTGGGATGGCGCAACCTCGCTCCCGAAAGGGACTCTCGCTCCCGGATTATCGGGAGCAAAGGTCCCTATCGGGAGCGAAGTTCGCTTGGGGCGGCCGTGTCAGCGGTGGCCGGCGCCGTCGAGTTGCTCGATCACGTAGTCCAGGATCGGGCCGACCACGCTCAGGGCGTCGCGGACGCCACCGCGCGAGCCGGGAGCGGCCAGCACGAACACCGGCGCACCCACCTCGGGGACGATCGCCCCGGCCACCTCGCGCGAGACCAGGGCTGGCTTGGCGTGCGCGATGCCGAGCCGGCGGATCTCCTCGGCGATCCCGGGCATCTGGAAGGTGAGCAGCCGGGCCACCACCTCGGGGGTGCGGTCCTTCGGGCCGATGCCGGTGCCGCCGCAGGCCATCACGAAGCGCGCACCGGCGGTCATCGCCGCCCGAATCGCGGCCTCGATCCGGTCCCCGTCGTCGGGCACCACCTTGCGTTCGACAGCCACGCCGAGTTCGCTCAGCAGTTCGGCGGCCACCGGGCCGCCGCGGTCCGCGTCCGCGCCGGAGAAGACCTCGTCGGAAACCGTGATCACCGTAGCCAGCAGTTGGTCAGCCATGCTTGCAGGCTAGCGCCGGACGAGCCGCACCGGCACCTCGCTGAACCCACCCAGCGGCGGCAACTCGCGCTCGGCCCGCTGTTCGGACGGCTCCAGCCGCGCGGCGCTCAACAAGGCCCGCACCAGCAGCCGCAACTCCAGGGTGGCCAGCGGCCGTCCCGGGCAGACGTGCGGCCCGATGCCGTAGACCAGGTTGTGGGGCGCATTGCCGACCGGATCGTAGTGATCGGGATCGCCGAACACCGCCGGGTCACGGTTCGCGGCCGTCCAGTTCAGCACCACCCGCTCGCCGGCCGCGATCGGCTGGCCGCCGATCGCGGTATCCCGGGTAGTCAGCCGCCGGTTCGAGACGAAGGGGTCGTCGATCCGCAGAATCTCGTCGATCGCCGCGTCCAGCGCGGCATCGTCGGCGGCCAGCAGTTCGTCCTGGTGCTCGGGATGCGAAACCAGCCAGTGCGCCACCACTCCGGTGCACAGCGCCAGTGAGCCGAGGTCGCCGCCGGTCCAGTTCCGCAGTACCGAAACCAGCGCTTCCTCGCTGAGGGTGAAGCTATCGTCGGCAGATCCCGGCATTCGCCGGGATGACGGATGGGGAGCGCGCGGCTCGCCCGCAGCGTCCTGCAGCCGCACCAGCTCGGTAGTCACATCGGCTTGCGGCGACTCCCTGCGGGCGTCCAGGAGCGAGCGGATGATCGCGTCGAAGCGCTCGGCCACCTCGCGGGTGCGCACGAGTTCGCCGGAGCGGTTGGCGGAATGGTTGTCGGCCATCCAGCCCAGCAACTCCGGCTCCAGTTCGGCCGGCCAGCCCAGCCACGCAGATTGGGCGCGGACGGCGAACCGGGCGCCCAGGTCCAGCACCGCGTCCACCTCGGACGGCAACGCCGCCACCACTTCGGCTGCCACCCGCGCGATCACAGGCTCCAACTCGGCCATCCGATCCGGTCCGAAGAACGGGTCGAGCAGGTCGCGGGCCGCCCGGTGCTCGGCCCCGTCCAGCCCGTTGGGCACCTGCAGGAAACGGGAGACCGTGCTGGAGTAGGTGGCCGGGTCGGTTGCCGCGGCCACCACATCCGCATGCCGGCACAGCACCGGTCGTCCGCTCGCGTCCCTGGCGAGCGGTTCGGCTCGCCAGGCGTCGTAGGTGGCGCGTGGGTCGGTGACGTGCATCTTTCTCCCTGCGTGAGTGCCGAACGTGCTCGATGGTCTCGACGAGCTCGACCAGCGAACCGTCGAGACTCAGGACTTCTTCGGTGCTCCTGGACGGGCGTAACGCCACCACGTGATCGCGATGCACATGACCGCCCAGACGACGCCGATCCAGTAGAAGACCGGTGCCGGCATCATGGTGAGTCCTACCCCGAAGATGAACGGTCCGAACGCTGCGATCGCACCAGTCCAGCCGATCACGCCGCCAGCCTGGCGACGTTCGAAGATCATCGGCATCTGCTTGAAGGTGGACGCGTTGCCGATTCCGGCGAACAGGAAGATCGCCAGCATGCCCCATAGGAACTGGTTGAACCCGCCTTGCAGGGTCGCCGCGCTGCTCACATCAGGGGTGAGTGCTGGGATGGTCCACAGGATGCTGGCGACCAGGCCGATGCCGGAGATCAGCGTCCAGATCGCTCCGCCCATGCGGTCGGTGAGTGGCGAGAAGAGCACGCGGGCGCCCGCCCCCACCAACGGACCGAGGAACACGAAGGCCGTCGGATCCGGCACCTGGTAGCCGGCGACCAGGATCTG
>JAKOQD010000370.1 GCA_029778515.1 Actinomycetes bacterium | reverse complement strand
TCGATCTTCACGCTGCTGGAACAGGGCGGGCCCGAATACTCCGCCGGGTTCGAGCGGGTTTTCGCGACGCCCCACCACGCGGATCTGGAGGCGGTATGCCGTGGCGCCGGGACGGCATACCGGCTTGCTGCCACGCGCGAGGAATTGCGCGCAGCGATCGCCGACCCGGCGCCGGGTTTACGGGTCGTGGAAGTGCGGGCGAGTCGGGCACACCGGCGTGCCACGGCTGCGGCGATTGCAGCCCTGGTCGACAATCGAGGCATGTCCCCCAGCCCGCCTGCCGCGCGATGAGCGCCCGGTGAGTGCCCGATGAGCGCCAAGTCGGCGAGCATCGCGTCGTCGAGCCTGGCCATGGCGGCAGGGTCGGTGGCGTCACGGCTGCTCGGGGTGATCCGGCAGTCGCTCATCGTCGTGGCGATCGGGCAGGGGATCACGGCCAATACGTTCACGACGGCCAACACGCTGCCGAACATCATCTACATGATCATCGCCGGCGGCGTGCTCAACTCGGTGCTGGTGCCACAGCTGGTCAAGGCGGCGAAGGCCCCGGACGGCGGACGGGCCTATACCGATCGGTTGATGACGGTCGGGCTGGGCGCGCTGCTGCTGGTCACCGTCGTGTCCACGCTGCTCGCCGGGTGGCTGGTGCGGCTCTATGCGATCAACCTGCAGGGGTCGGCGCTGGAGTTGGCGACCTTCTTCGCGGTGATCACGCTGCCGCAGATCTTCTTCTACGGGCTCTATGGCCTGCTCGGGCAGGTGCTCAACGCGCGCGGGCAGTTCGCGGCGTTCGGCTGGTCGCCGGCCCTCGCCAACGTCGTCGCGATCTCGGGTCTGCTGGCGTTCATGCGGCTTTACCAAGGGCATCTGACGCCGGGCGAGTGGACACCGGCGATGGTGTGGTGGTTCGCCGGGACGGCCACGCTCTCGATTGCTGCCCAGGCGCTCATCCTGCTGATCCCGTTGTGGCGCGGGGGCTTTCGCTTTACACCACGTTTTGACCTGCGCGGGGTCGGGCTGGCCTCGACGTCACGGATCGCGGGCTGGGCGTTTGCTGCGCTGCTGGTGTCGCAACTGAGCTATCTCGTGGTCTCCCAGGTGCTCTGGCATGCGAGCGGATCCGATCCGGCCGGGCGGCGACCGGGCGAGCCCTTTGTCGCGGGCGTGACGGTGTGGGCCAATGCGCTCTTCGTCTTTATGGTGCCGCACGCGCTGGTGGCGCTCTCGGTCATCACGGCGATGTATCCGCGGATCTCGGCGGCTGTGCATGCGCGCGACAACGCGGCGCTGCGGCGCGACTACGCACAGGGGTTGGCCTTCCCGGCGGTGCTGACCATCCCGGCGGGAGCGGTGCTCATCATCCTGGCGCGGCCGATCACGTCGCTGCTGTTCACCGCGAAGGACCCCGATGAGCTGCCCGCGACCGCCTTGGCGCTGGCGATCCTCGCGATCGGGATCGTCCCGTTCGGGGTGGACGTGCTCAACCAGCGCTACTTCTACGCCATGGAAAAGGGCCGCCTGGCGATGGCCGAGCAGATCGTGCTCACGGCATCGTCGGTCGGAATCGCTCTGGTCGGATTGTGGGTGGAGCCCACGTCGGCCATCGCGGTCGTGGCGATCGGGCTCGTCGTGAGCAATGTGCTGGCGGCCGCGTTTGGCATGTGGCAGTTGCGCCGCCGAATCGGTGATTACGG
>JAKOQD010000369.1 GCA_029778515.1 Actinomycetes bacterium | reverse complement strand
GGTAGGTCAAGGCGATGTCGCCCGCCGCCGCGAGTTCCTGGATCGCCGGCCCATAGGTCTGCTCGAAGTTCGCACACGCGGGGCACTGGAAGTCCTCGAAGATCACCACGTCCGGCTTGTTCGCGGCGGTGCTCACCTGGAAGCCATAGCCGTTGTCCGCGGAGATGCCGGTGGGCAGCGGTGAGTCGGCACTCGGGGTGTCCGTCGACGCGCTCTTGCCCCCGCGCTGGGTGATGCCGATCGCGATGATGCCGACCACGACCACCAACACGGCCAAGCCGCCTACGATGCGGATCATCCGTTCCCGGCGGCGCTCAGCAGCCTGTGCGGTGGCGCGCGCCTCGGCAGCCTTCTGCCGGGTGGACTTCGCTGATTCCTTGTTGTCCGACATAGGTGAGCCCCTACCTCTCTTCTTCCTTGAAAGCCTAGACGTTCTTGTTCACGTGCCGGTTCACCGGCGCGCAGTGCGGACTGCAGCGGCCATCTGCGAGGCCAACAGGGCCACGGACTCCGCGGCGGCCTGCGGGGAGGACGCCTCCAAGACTCGACGTACGAACGCCGAGCCGACGATCACGCCGTCGGCATACTGGGCGACCTCGCCGGCCTGCTCCGGTGTGCTCACCCCGAGACCGACACACACCGGCTGGCCGGTCACCGAGCGAGTGCGTTCCACGAGCTCCCGGGCGTCCGTGGACACCTGGGTTCGCGTCCCCGTGACCCCCATGGTGGAGGCCGCATAGACGAATCCGTTACTGATCTGTGCGACAGCTTCGATCCGCGGGGGCGGTGAAGAAGGCGCCACGAGGAACACCCGGTCGATCATCGCCTCGTCCGTCGCGGTCACCCACGCCTGCGCCTCTTCCGGGATGATGTCGGGGGTGATGACGCCGGCACCGTGCGCGGCAGCCAGTTCGTCGGCGAAGCGGTTCACCCCGTAGCGCTCGATCGGGTTCCAGTACGTCATCACCAAGGTGGGCGCGCCGGTGGCGGCGACGGCTTGCACAGCGCGCAGCACATCCGCAGTGGTGGTTCCCTGCGCGAGGGCCTGGTCGGCGGCAGCCTGGATGACGGGGCCGTCCATCAAGGGGTCGCTGTACGGCAGACCGATCTCCACCACATCCACACCGGCTTCGACCATCGCGGTGAGGATGCTCACTGAATCCACCCAGGTCGGGAAGCCGGCGGGCAGGTAGCCGATCAGCAGCGCTCGGTCCTCGGCGCGCGCGGCCGCGAAGGCCTCCGCAAGCCTGCTCACGCGCCCGCCAGCCCGAAGTAGGCCGCCGCCGTGGCGACATCCTTGTCACCGCGACCCGACAGGTTCACCAGGATGCGGGCCTGCGGTCCGAGTCGCTGCGCGATCTTGCCGACGCCGGCGATCGCGTGCGCACTCTCGATGGCGGGGATGATGCCTTCGGTTCGGCAGAGCAGTTCGAAGGCAGCCATCGCCTCGGCGTCGGTGATGCCCTCATAACTCACGCGGCCGCGGTCGCGCAGCCAGGCATGCTCGGGGCCCACCCCGGGGTAGTCCAGCCCGGCGGAGATGGAGTGGCTGGCCATGGTCTGACCGTTGTCGTCCTGCAGCAGGTACGAACGGGTACCGTGCAGGACGCCGACCGAGCCTGCCGACAGCGTGGCGGCGTGGCGGCCGGTCGCGATGCCGTCGCCGGCTGCCTCAAATCCGTACAGCGCCACATCCTCGTCGCCGAGGAAGTCGTAGAAGATCCCGATCGCGTTGGAACCGCCGCCGATGCAGGCGGCGACTGCATCGGGCAGCCCGCCCGTGGCCAGACACTGCTCGCGCGCCTCCTGCCCGATGACCCGGTGGAACTCCCGGACCATCTCCGGGAACGGCGCGGGGCCCGCCACAGTGCCCAACAGGTAATGCGTGGTCGCCACGTTCGTCACCCAGTCGCGCATGGCCTCGTTGATGGCGTCCTTGAGCGTGCGACTCCCACTGGTCACCGGCACCACCTGGGCGCCGAGCAGTTCCATCCGGGCCACGTTCAGCGCCTGCCGCTGCGTGTCCTCCTCGCCCATGTACACCACACATTCGAGGCCGAGCAGCGCTGCCGCGGTCGCGGTGGCCACCCCGTGCTGGCCCGCGCCGGTCTCGGCGATGACGCGTTTCTTGCCCATGCGCTTGGTGAGCAGCGCCTGCCCCAGCACGTTGTTGATCTTGTGGCTGCCGGTGTGGTTGAGGTCCTCGCGCTTGAGCAGCACCTCCGCGACGCCGAACGCCGCGGCCAGGTTTCGAGCCGAGGTGAGTGGAGTC
>JAKOQD010000368.1 GCA_029778515.1 Actinomycetes bacterium | reverse complement strand
CTAGAGCGTCCGCGAGCGCGAGCTGCCGGCGGGACTCAGCGCCGGCGGAATCACCAGCCGCCACGAGCAGTCCCTGTCGTGGGAGACGATGAAGCCACGTGCAGCCTTGCTGGTTTCGGGTGGGTGGGTCCTTTGGATCGTAGCGTCTGCCGGTCTTGAGCCGGGCAGGAACCAACGCGCGATCGGAGGAAACCGTCGCTAGTCAGGAGGCGCGTTTGACGAACTCGGCGAACCGTAGTTCGAGCCGGTCCCTGTCTGGGCGGTCCTGGCGGCGGACGGGAACGGTCAGGGAGGTGCCGTGCATCTCCTGAAGCCCGTGTCGGAGCATCGGGCCGTCGACTTCTTCGAGTAGCTTCGCATCGACTTGGACGACGTAGTCGGGCGAGATTCCGAGCATGTTCATGTCGAATGCCGCGTGATGGATCTTGCACAGCGCCAGACCGTTCGAGACCGCCGGCAACCCGGACTCGTCGTGGTCGGGGATGATGTGGGCGGCGTCGAGTAGTTCGCCATGTCGCAAGCGGCAGATGGCACACCTGGTCTGGTACGCCGCGATCACGCGTCCGCGGAAGTCGGCCTGATGGAGGCGCTGCTTGACGACGCGTTCGGCGTAGCGGCGCTCGGGAGCATCCGGACGGCCGAGGCCGAGGAAACGAACCGACTCATCGAGCGCAAGCAGGAACTCGCGCTGCTCGACCAGATCCTCGACCACGTACACCGGGGCGTAGGGCACGTAGACCCCGTCGCGAACCTTGCGGAGCAAGATGATTGGCAGCCCGAGCTCGAACGCTCGGCGAAGCTTGGCGTTGTCGCCGTTGATCGAGCCTTCGCGGTACGAGTAGTGGAACAGGCCGCCCTCGACCTCTCGGTCCGCATACGGCCCGGTGGGTGAGCTCACCACGCTGAGGGTCGCATCCATGTCACGTGGATTCCAGATGCCGCGTGCCGCGTCGATCACGCGCCGGCCTTCCCCCGAAGGGAGCGACACCCAGGAAAGATCGGCGCGCGTGACAAAGCCGCCGTTCCTGCTGGCGCGCGCCATCACCGACGAGATGATCGAGTCGCGCAGCGGCTCCGCAGTGGGCACCCGTTTTTCATACCACGACGCAGCCGAGCTGCGCAGGCTTGTGTCGGTGGAAGCGTCTTCAGATGCCGATGAGCTGGATGGGGCGATGCGCGCTCATGCCGTCGATTGCGGGGGTGACCTTCCCAACTTGGGGTTGTTGGTGCCCAGCACTCGCGCCAGCGCGGGTCAAGTCCTGCGGGGTGGTGTACGGCTGATCCTTCGAGGTTCAGGCTGTGAGGGCCTGGAGGATGGGCTCGGTGTTCACCTCCTCGGTGCCCAGGGCCTGTGACTTGGCGAGGACGTCGAGGCCGAGGTAGCGGCGGGCTTCGGCCCATTCGTCGTGTTGTTCGGCCAGGCCGGCGCCCACGAGCCGGATGATGCTGGTCCGGTCAGGGAAGATGCCGACGACGTCGGTGCGGGTGCCGTGAACGTCCGCATCTGCCGCACTCGGCGCGGGCCTGAAAGACAGTCGTGGAGCCTTGCCGGAGCAATGACACCCAGATTCCTACTTCTAGTAGGATGGAGTCATGACCGCAGCTCAGGGAGTAGAGAAGCACTCGGTGTCGATGCCGGCCGCGACGTCGGAGTCGGTGCGTTCGCGGGTTGGTGCGCGTGGGTTCTCCGGGTATGTGGCGGCGGCGGTGGCCCGCCAGCTCGAGCGTGATGCGCTGGACGATGCCCTGGCCCGGATGGAGGCCGAGCATGGCCGGGTCGATGAGGATGAGGTTGCCGCGATCTTCGCCCGGCTTGCGGGATGATCGTTCGGCCGCATTCGATCCTGCTCGATGCCGAGGCGTTGTCGGCCCTGGCTCGGGACGATCGTCGTTTGCAGGCGTGGGCCACGTTCGCCAAGCGCAGCGACTCGGTCATCTACGTCTCCTGCCTGACGTTGGCCGAGGCCAGTGACGGAACTGCTCGCGAGGTTGCTGTTCGGCGGGCCGTGAAGGCGGTCCGGCTCGTCGACGTCGGTCCTGACCTCGGCTTCCGTGCGGGCCAGCTGCGGGCAACCGCGTCGGCGTCTCGGCGCAAGCGCCGCGACTTGACGGTCGACGCGGTAGTGGCCGCCACTGCACTCGCGCTGCCGACGCCGGTGGTTGTGCTCACCTCGGACCCCGAGGATCTGGGCCTCCTGCTCGCCGGCCACGACGTCCGGATCGAAGCTGTCTAGAGTATGCCTGTGATCGTCCGTAGGCAGCTGCCAAGATCAGTCGCGGATGAACCCAGTTCGCGGGTCGCTCGAGGACCTCGACAAGCGGGCTATCGGGGTGAAAATCCGCGTCACTCCTGACGCACCCGGGTGACATGGAACTGTATAACACTTAGTCACGTGTCTCTTAGCGACAGACTTTTGATCCGCGGGTTTTGGGTTCGATTCCCAGTGAGCCCACCAGGTCTTCGATTCACTCGGATGGACCGAGGAATTGAGGTCAACGGCGAAGCGAAGGATCGTCGATGACCTGCTTGATTCAGCACCCGCTGTGAGAACGAGTACTCGGTCTGAGTCGACGGCAGAGTATCTGGACGGTTGCGACCAGGTTCCACCAGCGCGGGTACCTACCTGCGCCAGGAGACCCGAGCCGGATCACGCGTTCGGCGACGGACCGGTGCTCGTGGCAACAACCTGACTAGTCCCCATCGAGTACCTCCCGCAGCTTGGCCGCGAAGACCGCCGGATCGTTCTGCGGCGACCACTCGTTGGTGGCGAAACCGCCGTGATCGCCGGGGAACTCAACCGCCTCCACGCCAAGCAACCCCGCGAGCGCCTCGCCGGCCCGGCGGGGCATCGCCGCTCCGCTCTCCGCGCCCACGGCGGGTAGGATCCGCACGCCTGACGCGCGCAGCGCGTGGCCGTCCGCGTGGTAGGCGGCCATCGTCAGGTTGCGTCCCAGGAGCGCGTCGTCGCGACTGCCGTCATCCTCAGCCGAAAACCCGAACAGGGCCGGGTCCGGCGCCGGCCGATCCAGAAAGTCAGCCGGGAGCGGTCCGTCGTACATGACGAGCTGGATGAACTTCGCCATCGCCGGTCCTTGCCCCTGCGCCTGGTAGGTCGCCGCGATGTCGGCCATCACGCGCTCGAGCACCTCGCCGTCCTCCAGAAGGGCAGTGAGCGGCGGCTCGTGAACCACCACCGTGCCGACCTCCTGCGGGTGCGCGAGCAGCCACGGCAACGCGGCGACCGCGCCACCACTGGACGCGAACACGTCGACCGGGCCCAACCCGGACGCCGCAACGACCCGGTGGACATCATCGCCGTGCACCTCGTAGGACAACGCAGCGCCCTTCTCGAGCCTGCTCCGCTCACCGACCCGCGGGTCGTAGGTGATCACCGTCCGGTCACCGAAAAGTCGCACCAACTCGGTGAAACCCGCGGCCCCCATGGGCGACCCGAAGATGAACAGCGGTCGGTGATCACTCGGCTGGTCCGGCTCGTGCACGTCGTAAACAACAACGGCACCGGGCATCTCGATAACGTGGGTGGTCGTCTCAGGCATGACTCATCCTCAGCCGAAGCGACCAGCCAGGCAAGACCCACACCGCAAGCTTGAGCTGAGACCTCGAGATTCGCCGTGGAACGCTACGTCAGAGTGGGTCGAACCTTGCTTTCCGCGGTACGCGGCTAGCCTGACCGACCTCAGGTTCGGCGCCGAACTGGAAGGGCCGGAAAGGGCTGCACGGCCATTCCCCTCGAAACAGTTAGCACCTAGTGTTTGAGTCACTCAGGGTCCGCACCCTGAACAGCGGCAGTCCGGGGGCGCCAGATGAATGCCGAATTGGAGTTGCTGGGAGGCGGCGCGGAGGCCGCCGAACTTCTTCTGTCCCGATACGACGTTGCGGACGGCCGTTGGGACGTCCCCAAAGAGGGTGACTTCTGGGACGCCGTGGGCTCCGCGCATGACCTTGGACGCGAAGGCGCAGGCAAGCGAGTTGCCGTGATCGACGGCGGCTTCGATCTGTCGATTCCAGCACTCTCCGGCCAGGCGTTGCGGTTTGCCCAGGGGGAAGGCGAAGCCGCGACTCACGGCACAGTGGTGGCGCTCCTGGTTCGTGAGGTGGCTCCGGCCGCCTCGCTCGATCTCTATCCCGTGTCCGTGGCCGGAAAGCTGAACCTGGATCGTGTGATCGCGGCCATCGCTGACTGTGTGCAGCGTGGTGTGGACGTGATCAACCTCAGCCTCGGCGCGGCGCTGGCGGAGGAGACGGTGTCCACCATGCCGACGGGAACAGACGCGTCGCCAGCCGATACGAGCCGGACGCCGAACCCGGCCTACGCGTCCGACGCTCTGGAGCCGGACGATTGGCGGACCATTTTCGACGTACCCGAATCGCCGTTGTGGCGAGCCGCCTTCGATGCGGCCAATGCCGGCGTCACCGTGGTGGCCGCCACCGGCAACTACGCCGGGACCGTGTACATTCCGGCAGCCACGCCAGGGGTGATCGCGGCAGGTTTCCTCACCGTCGAGCGCCTGGTCTCGAACCGCCTGGAGGAGGCCGCGGCCAAGCCGCCGGCTTTTATTCAATCGCGCTATGCCGATCTGCAACTGTTGCAGCCAGCCGACGTCCTCGGGTCCAGCTTCGCCTCGCCGCTGATCGCCGCTTTCGCCACCTTGATGGCCGATCGCAAGGAGTTGCCGGCCTACGTCCGGTGTGCGCGCCGTGCCGCGAACGCGTCCGGTGCGCTGCGGCTGCTCCAGGAAGGCGAGTCAGCGAACAGTGACTTCCTGATGCTCACCGACTCGCTGTTCAAGGGGGCTCTGGCGAGCGCACCGCACACGCACTATGACGAGGATGTGTATTCGATCACGCCTTGTCCTGAATGCGCGGTTTTCGCCAACCCCGCGTACAACGACTTTGGGCTGTTCACCATGTCCACCGGAAATGTGGACATTGCCGTTCGGCTCTTCGCCTCGCTTCGCCAGATCGCTCCCACCAATCCCTACGCGGCCGCGAACCTGGGGGTGGCGTTCGCCATGTTG
>JAKOQD010000367.1 GCA_029778515.1 Actinomycetes bacterium | reverse complement strand
GCCCTCGTCCTGGCCTACTGCCGCTGGTACTTCATCGCGGACGCGCCGCAGCGGCGGGTGGTCGGCCTGCTGACCGCCTTCTGCGCGGCCATGATCGGTCTGGTCACCGCGGACGACCTGATCGCGATCTACGTCTTCTGGGAAGCCACCACGGTCTTCTCCTACCTCCTGATCGGCCACGACCCGACCCGCCGCGCCAACCGCTCGGCCGCGCTCACCGCGTTGATCGTCACCACGACCGGCGGCCTCGCGATGCTGGTCGGGTTCCTCGCGCTCGGTCAAGCTGCCGGCACCTTCAGCCTCGCCGCCATCCTGGGCGCGCAGCCGTCCGGGCCGTTGGTCACGCTGGCTGCGCTGTTGATACTCGTCGGCGCGCTGAGCAAGTCGGCGCTCGTTCCGTTCCACTTCTGGCTGCCGGGCGCGATGGCCGCGCCCACCCCGATCTCGGCCTACCTGCACGCCGCAGCCATGGTGAAGGCCGGCGTCTACCTGGTGGCCGTCCTGGCCCCGGTCCTCGCGGGGTCGCCGGGCTGGCGTCCGGCGGTCTGGACGCTCGGCGCGATGACCCTCTTCCTGGGTGGCTGGCGAGCACTGCGCCAGGACGACCTCAAACTGCTGCTCGCCTACGGCACGGTCAGCCAGCTCGGTCTGCTGGTGCTGCTGCTGGGCACCGGCACCGAAGCGGCAGCCCTGGGTGGCCTGGCCATGGTCTTGGCCCACGCCTTGTTCAAGGCGACCCTCTTCCTCGTCGTCGGCGTGGTCGACCACTCCACTGGCACCCGCCAGCTCAGCCAGCTCAGCGGACTCGGCCGCAAGCTACCGGTCACCGCGACCGTCGCGGCGTTCGCCGCTGCGTCCATGGCCGGCATCCCGCCAACGCTCGGCTTCATCGCCAAGGAAGCAGGGCTTGAGGGCATCACCAACCTCGCGCTGACCGGTGACGGCACCGGCATCGCCCCGGTGCCCGCCTGGGCCCTGACCACAGTGATCATGGTCGGCTCGGCGATCACGGTCGCGTACTCGCTGCGCTTCTGGTGGGGTGCGTTCGGCAATAAGCGCGGCGTAGCGGACGCCGAACTCAGCCACGCCCCCGAGCGCGGCTTCGTCGCCGTCCCGGTGCTCCTGGGACTCGCCAGCCTGGTCGGCGGCTTCCTTGGTGGACCGCTCACCCAGGCGCTCGCACCGTACGCCGAGTCGCTCGGGCTTGGCGAACCCAGCCACGGCCTCAAGCTGATCCCGGCGTTCGGGCTGCCGCTGCTGGTGAGCACGGTCGCGATCGTCGGCGGCGCGATCCTGTTCTGGCAGCGCAAGCGCATCGCTGCCGTCCAGCAGACCTTCCCCGAAGTGCCCGGCGCCGTCGACTTCTACCGCCTGACCATGGCGCAGCTCGACCGGCTCGCGGTCGAAGTCACCGCCCGCACCCAGCGCGGCTCGTTGGCGCACTACGTCGGCACGATCCTGGTGGTGCTCACCGCCGCCATCTTCTTCACGCTCTCCGGCATCCGCGAATGGCCAGCCGTCCGGCTCGCCGACAACTGGGGGCAGGTCGCGGTGGGCTCCCTGATGGTGGCTGCGGCGCTCCTGGTCGCCTTCTCCCGCGGACGCCTGCGCGCCGTCCTGCTGCTCGGGGTGACCGGCTACGGGACGGCCGTGCTGTTCCTGCTGCACGGCGCACCCGACCTGGCACTCACCCAGGTGCTGGCGGAGACCGTGTCGCTGCTCGTCTTCCTGCTGGTGCTGCGCAAGCTGCCGAAGTTCTTCACCGAGCGTCCGCTCACCTCGAGACGCTGGTGGCGGGTCGTGATCGCCGCCGGCACCGGTCTGGCGTTCACCCTGGTCGCCCTGCTGATGCTGGGTTCCCGGACGGCAACCCCGGTTTCGGCGCCCTACTCGAAGACCGCCTACGAGTTCGGCTACGGCAACAACATCGTGAACGTCGTGCTGGTGGACACCCGGGCCTGGGACACCATCGGCGAGATCGCGGTGCTGAGCATCGCCGCGACCGGTGTGGCCAGCCTGATCTTCCTGCGCGGACGGGTGACGCCGCTGCACCGTCCGTCGCTGCCCCCTGAAGGGCCGACCCGGGGCTGGCTGCAGGGCAGCCGAGCCCTACCCGCCGAGCAGCGTTCGATGGTGTTCGAGGTGGTCACACGGCTGCTTTTCCCGGTGATGATCCTGGTCTCGCTCTACTTGCTGATCGCCGGGCACAACCTTCCCGGCGGCGGGTTCGCCGGCGGCCTGGTGGCGGGCACGGCGCTGCTGATCCGCTACCTCGCCGGCGGCGGACAGGAACTGGACGAAGCCCTGCCGGTGCCGGCCGGCGTCCTGCTCGGCACCGGGCTGGTGCTGTCGGTGCTGACCGCGGTCTTCCCGCTCACCTTCGGGGGCCTGATCTTCCAGAGCTACGACGTGCATCTGCGCATTCCAGGCTGGGAGTCGCTGGCTACGCCCTTTGGCGAGTGGACGCTGTTCGGGGACATCCACCTGGTCACGTCGACCGTGTTCGACATCGGGGTCTACCTGGTCGTGATCGGCATGATGCTCGACCTGGGCCGCAGTCTCGGCACCGGCATCGATTCGCACGCCCGCGATGAACTAACCCCCGCTCCCCTGCCCGACTCCACGCATGCGATCCCCGGAAGGAAATGGGCCTGATGCCGGCGAACCTCACCCTGGCGGTGGTTGCAGGCATCCTGATCGCCTGCGGGGTCTACCTGATCACCGAGCGGTCGCTGTCGCGCATCCTGGTGGGCGTGGTGCTGGCCAGCAACGGGGTCAGCGTCCTGTTCCTGGTGGCGTCCGGGCCGGCCGGCGGAGCTCCGATCATCGGACTCACCCCGCCCGAGAAGATGAGCGACCCGCTGCCCCAAGCGATGGTGCTGACCGCGATCGTGATCACTTTGAGCGTGGCCGCGTTCGTGATGACCATGGCCTACCGCAGCTTCCAGATCAACGGCCAGGACGAGGTTCAGGACGACGTCGAGGACGCCCGGATCGCGGCCTTGGCCAAGGCCGACCAGACGTCGGAGACCTACGAGTACCTGGGCTTCTCCGACACCGGTGAGGACGTGGTGAGCGAATGAACAATCTGCTTGCTGTGCCCACGCTGCTCTGCCTCCTCGGCGCGGCGATCACCTTCCTGGCCGGCCGCCATCCTGCCGTCCAGCGCGCGATCTCAGTCACCGCGGTGGCCGCGGTGTGCGCGGTCGCCGGCGTCCTGGTCTGGGCCACCGACACCGCGCCGCTGGTGCTCTGGGTCGGCGACTGGCCGCAGCCGCTCGGCATCGTGCTGGTCGCCGACCGGCTGGGCGCCTTGATGCTCCTGGTAGCCGCGCTGGTCTCGCTGGCGGTGCTGGTCTATTCCACCGGCCAGGACGAGGATGAGATGCGCCGCGAGACCCCGGTCTCGGTGTTCCACCCCACCTTCCTGCTGCTGGTGGCCGGCGTTTCGAACGCGTTCCTCGCCGGTGACCTGTTCAACCTGTTCGT
>JAKOQD010000077.1 GCA_029778515.1 Actinomycetes bacterium | reverse complement strand
GTCGGGCGCAACGGTGCCGGGAAGACCACCCTCACCCGAATCCTGGCCGGTGAGTCCCTCCCGGCGGCCGGCACGATCACCCGCAGCGGGCAGATCGGCTACCTGCCGCAGGATCCGCGTACCGGCGACCTCGGGCAACTGACCAAGGACCGCATCCTGTCGGCCCGCGGGCTCGACCAGATCCTGCGCCGGCTCACCACCTATTCGACCGCCATGGCCACCACCGAAGGCGACGAGCAGGAAAAGGCGATGGCCAGCTACGCCCGCGCCGAGGCTGAGCTCACCGCGGCGGGAGGCTACGGCGCCGAGTCCGAAGCTTCCCGGATCGCCGCCAACCTCGGTCTGCCCGATCGCGCCATGAGCCAGCCGCTGGGGACGCTGTCCGGCGGCCAACGTCGTCGGGTGGAGCTGGCACGCATCCTGTTCGCAGGTGCCGACAACCTGCTGCTCGACGAGCCGACCAACCACCTGGACGCCGACTCGATCGTCTGGCTGCGCAGCTTCCTGGCGTCCTATCCGGGCGGGCTGATGGTCATCTCCCACGATGTCGGCCTGCTCGAGGCGACCGTCAACAAGGTGTTCCACCTGGACGCCAACCGCGCCGAACTCGACGTCTACGCGATGGACTGGAAGCGTTACCTGCTGCAGCGCGAGACGGACGAGAAGCGCCGCAAGCGCGAACGCGCGAACGCCGAGCGCAAGGCCGAGACCCTGATGGCCCAGGCCGACAAGATGCGGGCGAAGGCCACCAAGGCCGTGGCCGCGCAGAACATGGCCAAGCGCGCCGAGAAGCTGCTGGCCGGGCTCGAGGAGGTGCGCGCTGCCGACAAGGTGGCGAAGATCCGGTTCCCGAAGCCGGCACCGTGCGGCAAGACGCCGCTGACCGCGTCCGAGTTGAGCAAGTCGTACGGTTCGCTGGAGGTGTTCACCGACGTCGACCTTGCGATCGATCGCGGCGCGCAGGTGGTGATCCTGGGGTTGAACGGCGCAGGGAAGACCACCCTGTTACGCATCCTGGCCGGCATCGAGGAGCCTGACACCGGCGAGGTGGTGCCCGGGCATGGCCTGCGGCTCGGTTACTACGCGCAGGAGCACGAGACGCTGGACGTAACCCGAAGCGTCCTGGACAACATGCTGACGGCTTCGCCCGAGCTGAACGAGACCGAGGTGCGCAAGATCCTGGGCTCGTTCCTGTTCACCGGCGATGATGTCGACAAGCCGGCCCGGGTGCTGTCCGGCGGAGAGAAGACCCGGCTGGCGCTGGCAATGCTGGTGGTCTCGGCGGCGAACGTCCTGCTGCTGGACGAGCCCACCAACAACCTCGACCCGGCTTCGCGGGCCGAAGTGCTCAGCGCGATTCGCACCTACGCCGGCGCGGTGGTGCTGGTCACGCATGACGAGGGTGCAGTCGAAGCCCTGCAGCCGGATCGCGTTCTACTGCTGCCGGACGGGGTCGAGGACCTGTGGAATCCCGACTACGCCGACCTGATCTCGCTGGCCTGACCGATCAACTGGGCAGCCCCCACGAAGCCGGCAGCCAGCGAGCGGGTCAGGTGGCGGATCGACTCCTCGGGCGGCAGGAACTCCGGGTGGTGCAGGCCGACCTGGTGGCGGGCGCCGCTTGCTGGTGCACTGGTGCCGACGAACATCATCAGGATCGGTGCGATCCGGGAGTAGTGAGAGAAGTCGTCCGCGCCGCAGGAACGGAACGGCTCGTGGGCGACCGGCAGGCGCAGCTGCTCCAGCAGCGGATCGACCATGCCCACCAGCCGACGGTCGTTGTTGAGTACCGGATCGCCGACGATCAGGCGCACCTCGGCCCTGGCGCCGCGTGCGGCGGCGGTATTCTCCGCCAACCTGCGGACGGCGGCGTGCAGGTGAGTCTGATCGCTCTCGTGCATGGTCCGGATCACGCCATGGAGCGAGCCGCTCTCGGGGATGATGTTGTGCGCGGTTCCTGCCTGGATCTGGCCGACGGTGATCACCGCGGGATGGATGGGGTCGACCGTCCGGCTGACCAACTCCTGTAATCCCTGCACGATCGCAGCCAGGATCGGCACGGGATCAATCGTGACGTGTGGATACGCACCGTGCCCGGGATGGCCGTAGACATAGATGTCGAACTGGTCGGCCGCAGCGTTGACCGCGCCGGCCCCGGTGCTGATCACCCCGCCCGGAACCCGGGGCTGCACGTGGGCACCGATCACCGCACGCACTTCGTGCTCCTGCAGCAACCCGGAGGCGACCACGTCCTCGGCGCCGGAGGGGTGGGTCTCCTCACGTGGTTGGAACAGGCCGACCAGACCAACCGGCAGGTCCATTCGCCGGGCGCCCTGCAGCAGCGCCCATAACGCCGCCATGTGGACGTCGTGGCCGCAAGCGTGCATCGCGTCGTTCGTCGACTCCCACTCCACGCCGGTCTGCTCGCGCAGCGGCAGTGCGTCCAGTTCGGCGCGGATCGCCACCGCCGGACCGGGCGGGCCCACCCGCACCAGGAAGCCGGTGTCGGCCATGCGCGTGGCCCTCAGGTTCGGCAGCGCATGGCGCAGCCGTTCGACGGTGGGTCGCTCCTGGCCGCTCACATCCGGATGGCGATGCAGCTCCCGGCGCAGCAGTTGGGCGTGCGGCAGGTCGGCCGCGAGGTGCTCGTCGAACTCGGCCAGCAAGCGAACCGCCGGATCACTTGGCCAATCAGTCACCCGCTCATCTTGGCAGGGTCGGCACTCAAGTTGGGAGAGGCCGGAAGCTCAGCAGGGTCACGTCGACGGTGATCTCGCCCGCGGACACCGCTTCCGGTAGCCGGTGGAAAGCGTTCGGACCCATCGCGATCAGGTCGAGCGCACGCTCGGCATCGACCTGCGAAGCTGCGCTGATCCGAACCGACTCCACCGGCTCGAATAGCCCGGCGGCCGCCTCGGTGAGCTGTTCTGCCTTGTCGGCGTCCACTTTCAACAGGCCGTACCGATCCCGGAGACCGTCCAGGTGGCCGGCATTGGGAAGCACCACGACGAGCCGTCCGTCCGCTTCCAGAACACGTCGGAACTCGGGCAGGTTCCTGGGCGCGAACACGCAGAGCACCGTGTCCAGGCAGCGGTCCCGGATGGGCAGGTTGCGCCAGACGTCCGCCACCACCGCGCCGATCCTCGGATGGGCCCGGACGGCAGCGCGCGCGGCCGCCTTCGACACGTCGAGCGCTATGCCGACCGCTTCCGGACGCTGGTCGAGCGCCCGCGCCAGGTAGAAGCCGTTGCCCGCACCGGCTTCAAGCAGCCGACTGCCGCGAACCTGCGCTGCGACGGCCTCCGCAACTTCGTCAAAAAGCCCGGACGCATGCACGCGTCCGCGGGCCTGCAGCATCGCCGGGGTGTCGGCGTTGGCCGGCTCGGCACCACCCAGCAGGTTCACGTGGCCCTGGCGCGCCAGGTCGTAGCTGTGTCCAGCCGGGCAGCGCAGCACCCCCGGCGAGAGTTCGAGGTGCTGCGCACAAACCGGGCATGCGAGCAGCGCTACCGCCCTCGCGTCCATCCCGGCCGACCGTCAGCTGGCGAGGAACTCGAGGCCGGTGCCGTCCCCGGCCTTCAGGGTCAGCGAAGAGCCCTCGATAACGAAGCTGGTCGCCTTCTGCAGCGTGGCCAGAACCGCGGTCTCCTCGGCGGAGAGGGCCTCGTTGGCGCACGCCATCTTGGTGCTGCGCAGCGGGCCGGCCTTGAAGCTGCCGTCATCGGAGGTCTCGACGGTGCCGCTGAAGTTATTGCAGGCTTTGCCGCTGAGTTGGCCGTCCTGGATCGTCATGGTCACCGAGCTGCCTTCGACCGGTGCGGTCACGGCGTCGTTGGTCACGATGCCGGAGAGCTTCCAGGCGGTGCCGGCCAGCGGCTTGTCGACCACTGGGGCGAGCACGACCAGCACCTGCGCGCCGGCGTCCAGAAGTTCGAGGCCGGAGTCCACGCTCCGCAAGTTGGTCACGGTGGGGACCGTCCCCAGGAAGGTCTGCTCCTGGGTCATCACCGCCGCGTCGGTGCACATCATGGCGGTGCTGGCGAACGTGTCGAACTTCAGGTTGGCTCCGTCCTGGGTGAAGCCGCCGGTGAAGCGGTTGCAGCTGGCCAACCCGGACACGGTGCTGCCCTCAAACAACATGGTCGGCTGGTGGCCGTCCAGGGTGGCGGTGCCCTTGATGGACGTCACCGTCCAGGAGGTGCCGCTCAGGGCGGGAGCGGACGCTACCGACGATGAAGCGGGGGCCGGCGCCGCTGGCGTGGTGGTGCTGCACGCGCTCAACAGGGCGACTAGGCCGACGGTCCAGATCGCATACCTTCTCATGGTCATCCTTCTTCAACTCCCGCCGCCGGCTCCTTGCTCGAGCGCCGCATTGCGCGGACATCGGAGCGGATCAGCAGGAAAAACCCGACGCCGGCCAACCCGGCGAACATGAACCATTGAAGCGCATAGGAAAAATGGTTTCCCTCATTCAGCTCAGGTGGCTGCACCGGAACCAGTCCGGACGGATCCCCGGGCCTCGTCTCAATGGCGGACAGGTAACCGTTCACGAGTTCGCGGCCCAGGGCCTGCGCCAGCGCCGTTGAATTCACCAAGCGAATAGTTTGCTGGGTCGGCGTCATCGCGTCCGTGCTGCCGGTCTCGTCGCGCCGTACGTAGCCGACGATCTCCACCTGCCCGGACGGGGGCGCCGGCAGCGACTTCGGATAGTCCTGGTCGGGGGGCTTCACCGCGAAACCCCGGTCGACCAGCACCCAGGCTCCGCTGGTGGCCTGCAGCGGCGTGACGATTTCGTAGCCAGAGTCGGCGCCCTGGACCCGGTAGCGCACCAGGAACTGGTTGGCGGCGTCGTAGGTGCCCCGCACCCGCACCCGCTGCCACTGGTCGGCCTCGGTGATCGGTCGGTTGAACACGTCCGCGAACTCCCGCAACGGGCCGGACTCGTGCTCGACCACCGCGCTGTTGCGTTCGCGGCGCTGGTCCAGGCGATCCAACTGCCAGCGGCCGAGGTTCACGAAAGCGATGGCGAGCGCGACCACGAAGACCGCCAGCGCGACCCAACGCAGCCAGGGCCGGCGACCGGACGGAGCCACGCCCATCGGCGTGTTCAGCAGCTTCATTCGGTCTCATCCTCCACGGTGCCGTCGACAACCCCCGGGCTCGGCAGTGACGGACGGTCTGACGGTGCCGGCGCGGTCGGCGCGGGCGGCGTCCGCTGGTCGATGGCGTTGGCCAGCATCACCGCGATGGCCGGCAGCACTGCAGCGGCTACCAGCAGCAGCAGGTTCCAGGGCAGGGGCGTGACGGTGGCAGCGATGAAGCAGGCCACCCGCACGGCCATCGTCCACAGGTAACGGAAGCGCCGGGCGTCGGTGTCCAGCGAACGGCTCGTCCGCGCGCTGGTGATCAGCGCCGGCTTGGAATCGTTGCCCGGGCTCACCACCCCAGCCTAGGCTCCCGGGCCCGGCGGCTGACGAATCCAGCCCCGGGGCGGACCGGTGCACGACTTCCGGCGGGGTGATCCGCTAGCGTTGCGCCGTGACTGAAATCTCAACAAACCCAATCGCGCGCAGTGTGGTCGTGACCGGCGGCAACCGCGGCATCGGCCGGGCCATCGTCGAGCGCTTCCTCGCAGCCGGGCACAAGGTGGCCAGCCTAGACCTGGGCGGCGAGGCGCCGGCCGGTGCGATCGGCATCAACTGCAACGTGACCGACGCCGAACAGGTCGACGCCGCCTTCGCCGCAGCCGAGGAAGCGAACGGCCCGGTCGAGATCCTGGTGGCCAACGCCGGCATCACGAAGGACACCCTGATCCTGCGGATGAGCGATGCCGACTGGGACGCCGTCCTCAACGTCAACCTCAGCGGTGCTTTCCGCTGCGCGCGCCGCGCGGCGAAGAGCATGATCCGCCAGCGCTTCGGCCGGATCGTCTTCACCGGCTCGGTGGTGGCGCTGTACGGCTCGGCCGGCCAGGTGAACTACTCCGCGTCCAAGTCCGCCCTGGTGGGCATGGCCCGCTCGCTGACCCGCGAGATCGGCAGCCGCGGCGTCACCGCGAACGTGGTCGCGCCCGGCTTCATCGAAACCGACATGACCGCAGTGCTGTCCGAGGACGTGATCGCGCGCTACCTCGCGTCCATTCCCGCGGCGCGCCTCGGCCAGCCCGAAGAGGTGGCCGCAGCGGTGGCGTTCCTCGCGGGCGAGGAGGCTGGCTTCATCTCCGGCGCGGTTCTCCCGGTCGACGGCGGCCTGGGCATGGGGCACTGAAAGGCATCGCATGGGCATTCTCGAAGGCAAGAACATCCTGGTCGCCGGTGTGACCATGAACACCTCGATCGGCTACCGCGTGGCTGAGATCGCCCAGGCCGAGGGCGCGAACGTAGTGGTGTCGAACTTCGGCCGCGCGATGAGCCTTACCGCGCGCGTGCTGAACCGGCTCGACTCGCCGCCGCCGCTGCTCGAACTGGACGTCACCGACGAAAGCCACCTGGCCAGCCTCGCCGATCGTCTCGGTGAACACTTCGACCGCCTCGACGGCGTGGTGCACTCGATCGCTTTCGCGAACCCGGAGACCGCGCTCGGCGGCAAGTTCCTCTCCACGCCGTTCTCCGACGTCGGCTTCTCGGTCAACGTGTCCGCCTACTCCCTGGTGAGTCTGGCGATCGCCTGCAAGCCGCTGTTCGCACCGTCCGCCGCGATCGTGGGCCTGACCTTCGACGCCCGGACCTCCTGGCCGATCTACGACTGGATGGGCGTTTCCAAGGCGGCACTTGAGAGCACCTCGCGCTACCTCGCCCGCTATCTCGGTCCCGAGGGCGTCCGCTGCAACCTGGTGGCGGCAGGCCCGCTGGAGACGATCGCCAAAAAGGCCATCCCCGGTTCGGAGGAGTTCAACAACATCTGGGGCAAGCGGGCGCCGCTCGGTTGGGACCCGAAGGACCTCACGCCCACCGCGAAGGCTGTGGTGGCGTTGCTGAGCGACTGGTTCCCGGCCACCACCGGCGAAATGCTGCATGTGGACGGTGGGCTGCACTCCACGGGGGCCTGAGGGTCGCTAAGTTGGGCGGTATGAACGTCGTCCAACTCGAGGGTGTCTCGATCATCCGATCCGGCTCCACCCTTCTCGACAACGTCAGTTGGACGGTGCAGGAGGATGAGCGCTGGGTCGTGATCGGGCCTAACGGCGCCGGCAAGACCACGATGCTGCAGGTCCTGGGCGCCCAATGGCATCCGTCCCGCGGCTCGGCTTCGATCCTGGGTGAGCGGCTCGGCGCGGTGGACGTGTTCGAGTTGCGTCCGCGCATCGGCGTGACCTCGGCCGCGCTGGCCGACCGGATCCCCAAGTCGGAGCGGGTTTCCGATGTGGTGGTCTCGGCCGCGTACGCAGTGATGGGCCGCTGGCGCGAGGATTACGACGAACTCGACCACGAGCGCGCCCGGCAGTTGATGCAGCAACTGCGGGTCGACCATCTGGCCGACCGTACTTTCGGCACCCTCAGCGAGGGTGAGCGTAAGCGGGTACAGATCGCACGGGCGCTGATGACCGACCCCGAACTGTTGCTGCTGGACGAGCCTGCCGCCGGCCTCGACCTGGCCGGGCGTGAGGCCCTGGTCACCACTCTCTCGGAGCTGTGTACCCACGAACTGTCCCCGGCCACCGTGCTGGTCACCCACCATGTTGAGGAGATTCCACTGGGCGTCACGCACGCGCTGCTGCTCAAGCATGGCCGGGTGGTGGCAGCCGGCCCGATCGAGAAGACCCTCACCGGGCCGCTGCTGAGCGCGACTTTCGACCTGCTGCTGGAAGTGAGCAACGTCGGCGGACGCTGGGCGGCACGGGCAGCTGCTCGTGCCGGCCACCACCTTCCCACTCGGTTGGCATGATGGGTTCCAGATCCCGTCCGTAAACCGAGTTGAGGGGAACCGATGGCTGAGTGGCTCGCTGAGCACGCCTGGGCTGCGTGGATGGTGCTGGCTGCCCTGCTGGCGATGGCCGAAATGTTGACCCTTGACTTCACGCTGCTGATGCTTGCGGTCGGCGCACTGGCTGGCGGGCTGGTCGCATTGGCCTTCCCCGGGCTGATCTGGGTGCAGTTCCTGGTGGCCGTTGTGGTCGCGGTGGCCATGCTCGGGTTGCTGCGGCCAACGCTGCTGCGCAAGTTGCGTGATCTACCCGGCTACCGCTCCAGCATCGACAAGATGGTCGGCAGTTCCGGGGTGGCGCTCACCGAGATCACCGCGTCCGCGGGTGAGGTGAAGGTGGCCGGCGAAGTGTGGACGGCGCACAGCCTTGAGGGCACGATCGCCGCCGGCACCGAGATTGAGATCTACCGCGTCGACGGCGCTACTGTCATCGTCTACCCCCGTCACCTGGCCCTGCCCTGACCCCAGAGGAGCAACAAATGGAGTACGTGATCATCGTCCTATGGCTGCTGGTGGCGGCCGTCGTTGTCACCGTGCTGCTGCGCAGCGTCCGGCAGATCCGGCAACAGCAGGTGGCGGTGGTGGAGCGGCTGGGCAAGTTCAAGCGCACGCTGGACCCGGGCCTGCACATTCTGGTGCCGTTCGTGGACAGCATCCGCTACGTCATGGACATGCGCGAGGCTGTGGTGCCGTTCCCGCCGCAGGGCGTGATCACCGAGGACAACCTGATGGTGAACATCGACTCGGTGATCTACTACCAGATCGTCGATCCGGTACGGGCGGCGTACGAGGCCCAGAACTACATCCAGGCCATCGAGCAGCTCACCATGACCACGCTGCGCAACATCATCGGCGGCCTCGACCTGGAGCAGACGCTGACCAGCCGCGAGGAGATCAACCAGAAGCTGCGCACGGTGCTGGACGAGGCCACCGGCAAGTGGGGCATCAAGGTGAACCGGGTCGAGCTGCGCTCGATCGAGCCGCCGGCCACGATCCGCGACGCGATGGAGAAGGGCGCCCGCGCTGAGCGCGACAAGCGGGCCGCCATCCTCACCGCAGAAGGCCAGCGGCAGTCGCAGATCCTGTCGGCGTCCGGTGACCGCGAGGCGTCCATCCTGCGGGCGCAGGGTGACCGCGAGGCCCAAGTACTGCGGGCCCAGGCCGACCGGCAGGCGTCCATGCTGAGGGCAGAAGGTGAGGCGCAGGCGATCACGACGACCTTCGCCGCGATTCACGCCGGGAAGCCCAGCCAGTCGCTGCTGGCCTACCAGTACATGCGGATGCTGCCCAACCTGGCCCGCGGCGAGTCGAACAAGGTGTGGATCATCCCGAGTGAGCTGAACGACGCGTTGAAGGGTCTCGGCCAGGTGGCCGGGAATGCGCTGGGCGCCCGCGTGGGTGCGGAGCCGGAGGCAGCGGAAGGCGAGTTCGAGGCACCGGCACGGGTGGACGTCTTCGCCGAGATCGAGGAGCAGAAGACCAAGGACGAAGCGGACTCGGCCAAGTCGGTGCAGCAGGCGATCGCCGAAGCCGAAGCCCTGGAGGGACGCAAAGCCGCCAGGCTCGCCGTCGAGAACCAGAACGCGCTGACCCGGGGGGTTCCGGCCGCGGAACCGGTCCAGCAGGCCGAGCCCGAAGCCGAGCCTGAGCCCGCCTAGGACTCAATCGCCCGGTGCGACCTTGGCGTAGCGTCCGGCCAGCGCTGAGCAGGCCATGAGCTGCGCCTGGTGGAAGATGACCAGCGGCAGCATCAGCAGGCCGAGCGGTTGTCCGGCGAAGAGCACGCCGGCCATGGGCAGACCGCTGGCCAGTGACTTCTTGGTGCCGCAGAACTGGATCGCGATCGCGTCCGCTCTGCTGAAGCCGAGCCGGCGCGCCGCCCACCACGTTAGCGCGAGCATGCCGGCGAGGATCAGCAGGCTGAGCACGACCAGCCGGCTCAGCTCGACCACCGAGGTCTGTGCCCACATTCCCTCGCGCATGCCGGCCGAGAACGCCGAATAGACCACCAGGATGATCGAGCCGCGATCCACCAGCTTCAGTTCCGGATGGGCGCTGACGAAGCCGGCCGTCCACCGTCTGGAGAGCTGGCCGAGCACGAACGGTAGGAAGATCTGCAGCACGATCTCGACGATGGTCGAGGCGGTGTTGCTGATCTGGCCGGTGTTGCTGAGCAGCAGCCAGCACAGCAGGGGAGTGAGGAACACTCCCAGGATGTTGGATGCGGACGCGCTGACGACCGCGCCGGCCACATTGCCACGGGCGATGGACGTGAAGGCGATCGAAGACTGCACGGTGGAGGGCACCAGGGTCAGGTAGAGCAGGCCGGCCTGCAGCCCCGGGCTGAGCAGGCCAGGGGTGAGCGCCACCAGCGCCAGGCCGAGCAACGGGAATACCACGTAGGTGAAGCTCAGGATGGTGGTGTGCAACCGCCAATGGCGTAGTCCCGCAAGCGTTTCGGCCGGGCTGAGCCGCGCGCCGTAGAGGAAAAAGAGCAGTGCGATCGCCGCGGCAGTGAACCAGTCCAGCGCGTCCGCCCAGAACCCGCTCGCCGGCAGGATCGACGCCACCACCGCAGCGAGGATGATCGCGAGCAGAAACCGATCGATTCGGATGCGGGAGAGCCAGGACATTTGCCTCATCCTAAGCTGCCTAGAATCACGCCATGGCCACCCTGATACACCTTGACCGGGCCGACGACGAGCGCCTCGGCGACTATGTGGGCCTGCGCGAAGCGACCTTGCGCCGGCTGCTGGAGACCGAGCGCGGGGTGTTCATCGCCGAAGGCAGCAAGGTGATCCGACGAGCGATCGAGGCCGGCTATCCCCCCAGGTCGTTCCTTCTGGCCGAGCGTTGGCTGGCCGACCTTGCGGACCTTCTCGACGGCTTGGACGTGCCGGTGTACGTGACCACTGAAGAAGTGGCCGAGGCGGTGACCGGGTTCCACGTGCATCGCGGTGCGCTGGCTTCGCTGTATCGCGCAGAGCGGTTCACGATCGCGGACGTGCTCGCCGGGCGCCGGGTGATGGTGCTGCAGGATCTCGTGGACCACACCAACGTCGGCGCGGTGATCCGGAATGCGGCCGGGCTGGGCTGGGACGGGGTGCTGGTGAGCGCGCGCTGCGCAGACCCGCTCTACCGGCGTTCGATCAAGGTTTCGATGGGGACGGTGTTCGCGTTGCCTTGGGCACGGCTGCCCGAATACGTCGATCTTGCCGGGGTGCTGCATTCGGCCGGTTTCACGGTGGCCGCGCTGGCGTTGCGTCCGGACGCGGTCGAACTGGCCGACTTCGCTGCTGGCCTGGCCAAAGAAGCCAGGGTGGCAGTGCTGCTCGGCACTGAGGGCCACGGTCTCAGTGCGGGTTGGACCGACGCCGCGGACGCGGTGGTGCGAATCCCGATGAAGTCCGGGGTGGACTCGCTGAACGTTGCTGCTGCCAGCGCGATCGCGGGCTACGCGCTTGGTTAGGGAACCGCTTTTCAACGCTGGCTGAGCCTGACGAAGCCCGTAGTCACCGCGCGGATGTAGGACCCAACGCCCGGCTCAGGGATCGTTGCTCACTGATCGGCCAGACTCTGGGGAATTCGTCGGGCCCGGCCACCGATGGGCTCAGCCGTCGGCCGAGGTTCGCTTCGGGGTGAGCGGCCAATCGTCGGGGTAGAGGTGGGCGAGTTCCTCGTGCTGGGCGTAGAGCTTGCGGCGCAGGCGCCCGGACAGACGATCGCCGAAGACCGTGCCGTTCAGGTGGTCGGTCTCGTGCTGCAGGCAGCGCGCCAGCATGCCGGTGCCCTCGATGGTGACCGGGTTGCCCCAAGGGTCGACGCCGGTGCAGATTGCCTTGTCTGGCCGGGCCAGGGGCTGGTAGCCGCCGGGCAACGACAGGCACCCCTCGTCCTCGGATACGAGGTTCCGCTGGTCGCCCTCGGGAGTGGTCACCACAGGATTGCAGACCGCGCCGATCTGGTGGATCTCGTCCGCGTC
>JAKOQD010000076.1 GCA_029778515.1 Actinomycetes bacterium | reverse complement strand
CGACTCAGTCCCGCTCGGGTACGGACGCGAGTAGTCAGGCTGTTGCGGGTAGCCCGGCTGGCCGTACGGCGGGTAGCCCGGCTGGCCATAACCCGGCGGCGGGTAGCCCGGTGCCTGCGGGTAGACCGGCTGCCCGTAAGGTTGGCCGACGGGCGGCTGCCCCTGGCCACCGTTCGGCTGACCGTAGGCGAACTGCGGGTCGTAGGCCACCGGCTGGCCCACCGGCAGCGCACCCACGCCCGGATCCGGAGTCACCGGCTGCGCCGGACGCTCCGGCGGGTCCACCGGCGGTACCGAGCTCGGTTTGCGGGTCGACGACCCAGTCCAGGCCGGACGCTTCGGCCAGCGCTGTAGGGGCTCGAAGATCTTGGCGACCTGCTCCTTATCGAGGGTCTCCTTCTCGAACAGCTGGCGCACCAGTTCGTCCAGCACCTCACGGTTGGTCTCGAGGACGTCGAACGCCTCCTGATGCGCGGTCGCGATCAGCCGGGACACCTCCGCGTCCACCTTCGCGGCGACCGACTCGGAGTACTCGCGGGTCGACCCCGCGCCGTAGCTCATGCCGAGGAAGGGCTCGTGGTCACCGGACCCCAGCTTGACCGCGCCGAGTTCCTCGGTCATGCCGTACTCGGTGACCATCGCCCGGGCCAGCTTGGTGGCCTTCTCGATGTCGTTGCCGGCACCGGTGGTCGGGTCGTGGAAGACCAGCTCCTCGGCCGCGCGTCCGCCCATCATGTAGGCGAGCTGGTCGAGCAGTTCGCCGCGGGTCTGGGAGTACTTGTCGTCGTCCGGCATCACCATCGTGTAGCCCAGCGCCCGTCCGCGCGGCAGGATCGTCACCTTCTGCACCGGGTCGGTACCCGGCATCGCGGCGGCGACCAGTGCGTGTCCGCCCTCGTGGTAGGCGGTGATCAGCAGTTCACGCTCGTTCATCACCCGGCTGCGCTTCTGCGGTCCGCCGATCACGCGGTCGATGGCCTCGTCCAGCTGTGGCTTGCCGATGAAGCGCAGGTTCAGTCGAGCGGTCAGCAACGCGGCCTCATTCAGCACGTTGGCCAAGTCGGCGCCGGTGAAGCCCGGCGTCCGCTTGGCGACCATGGCCAGGTCGACGTCCGGGGCGATCGGCTTGTTCGAGCCATGGACGCGCAGGATCTGCAGCCGGCCCTTCATGTCCGGCGCCTCCACCGGGATCTGCCGGTCGAAGCGTCCCGGACGCAGCAGGGCGGGGTCGAGCACGTCCGGACGGTTGGTCGCCGCGATCAGCACCACGCCGCCGTGCACGTCGAAGCCGTCCATCTCGACCAACAACTGGTTCAGGGTCTGCTCGCGCTCGTCGTGGCCGCCGCCCATGCCCGCGCCGCGGTGGCGTCCGACGGCGTCGATCTCGTCGATGAAGACGATGGCCGGGGCAGCCTCCTTGGCCTGCTCGAACAGGTCGCGGACGCGGGAAGCGCCCACGCCGACGAACATCTCCACAAAGTCGGAGCCGGAAATCGAGAAGAACGGCACCCCGGCCTCGCCGGCGACCGCGCGGGCCAGCAGCGTCTTGCCGGTGCCGGGAGGGCCGTAGAGCAGCACGCCCTTAGGGATCTTCGCCCCGACGGCGGTGAACTTGGCCGGCTCGGAGAGGAACTCGCGGATCTCCTGGAGCTCCTCGATCGCCTCCTCACAACCGGCGACATCGCTGAACGTGGTCTTGGGCGTGTCCTTACTCGCCAGCTTGGCCTTCGACTTGCCGAAGCCCATGACGCGGTTGCCGCCGCCCTGGATGTTGTTGAACATGAAGAAGAACAGGAAGCCGATCACCAGGAACGGCAGCACCGTGAACAGGAAAGTGCTCCAGTAGTTCGGCTGCGCCGGCTCGCCACCCCACTTGTCGAGGGTCCCGGCGGCCACCCGGGCGTTCAGACGCTCGATGATGTCCTGGCTCTGGTTTCCCACCCAGTAGGAGCGGAACTTCCGCGCCGGCGTCTCTTTGGTGGTGATCTTGATCGTCTGCTCGCCGTCGGTCAGCAGCACCTCAGCCAGCGGCTCGTTTCCGTTGATCATCGTGACCACCTCGGAGGTGGGCTTCTCGGTGTAGCCGCCGACGTTCCCGACGGCCTCGAAGATCAGCGCGATGGCCAGGAAGCCGAGCACGATCCAGAGGATGGGAGATCGGAAAAACCGGTTTGGTTTCATTGCCTGCCTTCGTCAGCTTCGCGTTGCGCAACTAGGACGATACCGAAGCGGGCAACCTGAGCGCGCAGCGGCCGCTCGCAACCCGGCAGCCGCCGAACCGTCCACGCAGTCCCAACCCACCGATCGCGGAGAGATCCCGGCCTACGCCGGGATGACGGTGGAGCGGGAACGGGACGACGGTGTGGCGGCCAATCAGCAGAAACTGGACGGATGCGGCCCAGGACGGGCCAGGACTGTCCAGTTTGCGGAGAGGTGGGGTCAGCTGTAGACGT
>JAKOQD010000366.1 GCA_029778515.1 Actinomycetes bacterium | reverse complement strand
TGCGTTTGCGACGGATCAAGCGGTGGGCGGCGGGCAGGGTTCACCAGCGAACGCCAGCCTGCGTTGTTCAACGCCAGCACCTGTGGCTGGTTCTCGGGACCGGTGGCTGGTTCTCGGCGACCAGGGTGCCTTGATCTCGGGCTCAGGACGGCAGCGAAGGATCAGGACGGCAGCTGCGTCCGGCTGAAGCCGAGGTGCGAGAGGCTGGGCGTCGGTCCGCGCTGGCCCTGGTAGTGCGAGCCGGCGGCGGCGCTGCCGTAGGGGTGCTCGGCCGGCGAGCTGAGTTGGAAGAAGCACAGCTGACCGATCTTCATGCCCGGGTAGAGCTTGATCGGCAGGGTGGCCACGTTCGAGAGCTCCAGGGTGACATGACCGCTGAAGCCGGGGTCGATGAAGCCCGCCGTGGAGTGGGTGAGCAGGCCGAGCCGGCCGAGGCTGGACTTGCCCTCCAGACGGGCGGCGACGTCGTCCGGCAAGGTGATGTGCTCGTAGGTGGCGCCGAGCACGAACTCGCCGGGATGCAGCACGAACGGCTCGTCGCCGGACGTGGCCACCTCGCGGGTCAGGTCGGGCTGGTCCGCGGCCGGGTCGATGAACAGGTAGCGGTGGTTCTCGAAGATGCCAAAGTTCCGGTCCAGGCGGACGTCCACACTGGACGGCTGCACCATCGCAGCGTCCCAGGGATCAAGGACGACCCGTCCGGCATCGATCTGGGCACGAATGTCACGGTCGGACAGAAGCATGCGGACGAGGCTAGCAGTGCGTCCGGGGACGAAGAACGGCCCTGCGGCTGAAGTGAGGGGAGGGGAGTCGCAGGGCCGTCGTCGGGTGGTTCAAGTCTATGCGCAGCCACCCCAAGGGCGGCTACCACGCTTTGCGTACAGCCGGTTGGCCACGGTGATCTGCTCGGCCTTGCTGGCCTTGTGTGGGTGGGACGCGAAATCGCGTCCGCCGACGCTGCGCCAGGTGGCCAGATTGAACTGCAGTCCGCCGTAGTAGCCGTTGCCGGTTTTGATGTTCCAGCGGCCGCCGGACTCGCACTTGGCGATCTTGTTCCACAGCTTCAGTCGGGCCAGATTGAGCGCCTTGCCCTTGGTGCCGACCTCGACGACCTGGGTCACCGGCGCCAGGAGGACGGTCTCGGCCAGCAGTTGCTTCTTCTTCAGCACCTCCCCGTTCACCGTGGTGACCTGATAGGTGCGCTCGGCCGAACCGGGGACGCCGGCGACCAGGACGTTCTTCACGCCGCGTGCCAGTTCCGGGTTCTTGACCTTCTCGACCTTGAACGGCACGGCTTCGGTCACGACGCTGGTGGACACCGTGATGCGGTAGATCCGTACCTTGGTGTGGCGCTTGAGCTTCTTCGTCACGGCGGGCTTGACCAAATCATGCTCACCAAGGGTGATGCCCAGCTCGGTGAGCAGATCGCCGACTGTCGCTGTGGTGGTCTCCACCTTGCGCTTCTTCTCGGCGCCGTCCTTGATCGTGACCTTCTTCGGCTTCGCCGGGACGGACACCGCGGGCGTCTGGGACGCGCTTGCCGCTGGTTCAGGGGGCGCCGCGACGGCCTCGACGGTCGGCGCGCCGCCGGCTAGCAATGCCAGGGTCAAGAGTGCGGTGGCGATGATCTTCATCGGAGTTCCTCCAGGCCGGGCGTCCCGGCGGGTCGGGTTACTGAGAAAAAGCTTG
>JAKOQD010000365.1 GCA_029778515.1 Actinomycetes bacterium | reverse complement strand
CGGCAGCGGCCTTCTTCCGCAGGATCGCGATCCGGGTCTCCAGGTCGGGCGGCTGCACATCGGTCATCAGACCCCACTCGAACCGGCTGCGCAGCCGCGGCTCCAACGCCTCCAGCGCCTTCGGCGGCCGGTCGGACGTGAGCACGATCTGCTTCTGCGCGGTGTGCAGGGTGTTGAAGGTGTGGAAGAACTCCTCCTGTGTCTGGATCTTGCCTTCCAGGAACTGGATGTCGTCCACCAGGAGCACGTCCACCTCGCGGTAGGCGCGGCGGAAGTCGGCCGTCCGGTTATCGGAGACCGCATTGATGAAGTCGTTGGTGAGCTCCTCGGTGGAGACGTACTTCACCTTCACCCGGTCGTAGTAGTTGCGGATGTAGTGCCCGACGGCGTGCAGCAGGTGGGTCTTGCCCAACCCGGAATCGCCGTAGATCATCAGCGGGTTGTACGCCTTGCCCGGCGCCTCCGCTACTGCCACCGCGGCGGCGTGGGCGAAGCGGTTCGAGTTGCCGATGACGAAGGTCTCGAACGAGTACTTGGGGTTCAGCCGGTCGCCGGAGCCACGCGGCGAGGTGGTGCGGACGGCCGCCGGTTTCACGACCGGTGCCGGCGCTACGGGCTCGACGTCTTCGGTCTCCTCTGGGATGACCAGGTTCGGGTCGACGTCGATCGCCAGCCGGATCGGCCGGTCGAAGTAGTCGCTCAGCAGCGCCTCGATGGACGGACGCAGCCTGGTCTCGACCCGCTCACGGGTGAAGTCGTTGGCGACCGCGAGGATATAGAGGGAGTCGTGCATCGCCACCGGGGCCATGCTCTTCAACCAGCCCCGCGCAGACGCGTCCGACGTCGAAAGGACGAAGGACCAGGCGGCGAACAGACGGGTGGCGGAGTCGTCAGTGGATTGCGACATGTGCCCCCGGACTCCTCACTCAGCCTGTGCCGACCAGGTTTCCACACGATTGTCCACAGACTGTGCACGAGGGTGCACCGATCCGGCGGGCAACCATTTCCCCCGGGCGGCCGGATAGCAACCTAGTAGAGTTCGGCGGAAGCGCGCAAACAGTTCCAGAAGTTCGTGCAGTCACAACGGCGTGTCGACTCGACGTCGGGACAGATTCCGTTCGGTTTGCCCGAGATCATGCCTGCCGCGTATCGTTAGGAAGTCGCTTTGGCGACAGTCGTGCGTCCTGAGTGGGCGCATCTGGTCCGAGATTCAATCGATTATTGGGAGCACTCGCGTGAGCAAGCGCACTTTCCAGCCGAGCAACCGGCGTCGCAGCCGCACCCATGGCTTCCGTCTGCGGATGCGTACCCGTGCGGGGCGCGCAATCATTTCGGCTCGTCGCCGTCAGGGCCGCGTCCGCCTGGCCGGCTGAGCCGGCAACGCGGTGTTGCCTGCCCGGTCGCGGTTGCGTAACCCCACGGACTTCCGCGACACGCTACGCCAGGGCGTCCGCAGTGGACGCGCGAGCCTGGTCGTGCACGCCCGTCGTGCGGCTCTTCCGGAGTCGCGGGCGGGCTTCATCGTGTCCAAGGCCGTCGGGAACGCAGTGAGCCGCAACCGGGTCAAGCGTCGGCTCCGGCACCTTGCCGCGGCCGCGCTGCCGTCCGCACCTTTCGGTGTGGACGTGGTCGTGCGCGCCCTGCCACCGGCCACCACCGCTGACCTCGCCGGTGACTTCAATTCGGCCTTCGCCGCCTGCCTGGATCGGTTGGCGGCATGAAGTACGTAGTCATCGGTCTGTTGAAGGGCTACCGAAAGGTGATCAGCCCGCTGTACGGCAACGTCTGCAAGTACTACCCGTCCTGCTCGGCCTACGCGCTGGAGGCGGTTACCGTCCACGGCGCAGCGAAGGGCACCTGGCTGGCCGCTCGTCGGCTGGGCAGTTGCCACCCGTGGGCAGCAGGCGGTTACGACCCAGTTCCCGGCACCGAAGCTGCACGGGTTTGGGCCGCGGAACAAGCGGCCAAAGCGGCCGCCAACGCCAACCCGGCCGAACCGGCCCCGACCGGGACGCACCTAGCGTCCGTGAGGTGTGAGAAGTGAACCTACTGCCCCTGCTGGTGCCCCTGAGTCTCTGGGACGACTTCCTGGGCCTGCTCGGCGCGATGATGACGCCGCTTTACTGGGCGGTCTCCGGCATCCTGGTCGGCTTCCATTCACTGCTGACCATGCTCGGCATGAATGCCGACTGGGGTGGCACCTGGGCCCTGTCGATCGTGCTGCTCACCGTGATGATCCGCACGGCGCTGATTCCGTTGTTCGTCCGCCAGATCAACAGCTCGCGGAACATGCAGTTGCTGCAGCCGAAGGTCAAGGAGCTCAACGAGAAGTGGGGCCACGACCGCGAGCGGCTCGGCCAGGAGACGATGAAGCTGTACAAGGACGAGGGTGTGAACCCGATGGCGTCCTGCCTGCCGCTGCTGCTGCAGATGCCGATCTTCCTGGCTCTTTTCTACGTGCTCAACAGCGTCTCGCACGGCAACGCGCTGGGGTACTTCTTCGAGACGAACCCGCACCTGGTGACCTCG
>JAKOQD010000075.1 GCA_029778515.1 Actinomycetes bacterium | reverse complement strand
GGTTGACGCTGACGTCGTCGAGTGACGAGGCCCTAGCGATTCGCTAGGAAGGCGCCGCTGGGATTCCTGGCGGCGCTTTCGTTTGTCGGACGCGCTCGATCACCCGAGGCCCGTGACCCGAGTTCCCCTGGCCCGCGTCCGGCTTTGCTCCCGAATGAGACTCGCGCTCCCGAACTTTCGGGAGCAAAGGTCCCGTTCGGGAGCAAAGCCGCACTAGTTGGCGGACGAGGGGATCCGTTTTGGTTGGTCCGAGGGTGCCAGCGAGCCCACACCGCACCAGGTGCTCCACGGCCGAACCAATCGGGATCAGACTGTGGATCTGTACACCATGGACGTTGTGCTCAGCTGAGCGCCTCCAGAGCGACATCACGCTCTGGACCCGGAAGAAGTCCGGTCGTCCCGAACAGATCGGCATCCTGATAGAGGAAGGCGCCGCCGGGGATTCCCGGCGGCGCCTTCGTGTTGTCGGACCGCTTACACAGAAACCTTGACAAGCTCCCTGAAGCGGGACTTCGGGTTCGCCAAGACCCGCTACCGCGGGCTGGCCAAGAACCTGAACCGGCTCCAGATCGCAATGGCTTCAGCGAACCTACTCATGACCGCCCGCGCCCAGGCCATCCAAACCAAGCTCACCACCGTGGTCGCTACCGGGTAGCCCAGGCGGCAGCCTGCCCAACACCCGCCCACAGCCCCAAACCAGGGGCCGAAAGACCGAAACACACCGATCCGGGACCGAACACGAGAGGCGCCGACACTCACTCAGCCCGCCCAAGCCGAGTAGCGCCACTGATCAGCGAATCCTTAGGTCATCGGCCCTGGTCGCCTCGCCCACGATCTTCTCCACGGAAGCGGTGAAGAGGCTGTTCTCGGTTGGGTCGACTGTGTCGACCTCGATCGGAGCGACAACTGCAACGGACCCGTCGCTCTAGCATCCTCGGCGTAGGCCGGAGCAGCTAGTTGACTGCTGGCGAACATGAACGCGAGGGAGATGACTCCTATCGCGACGCTTCTGGTCAGGGGTGGTTGCCGGTATCTCATGGTTGGCTACCTAGGGTGGTGGGGTGCCGCCGACCGGGACCGGGCGGCGACACCGGGCGCTAGCAGTCCAGGGCCGGGAATGGTGCGATTTCCAAGACCAAGGTGTATGGACCAACCCGGACTCTCAAGAAATCCGGAGGAAGTGGACGGCGGCTCAGTAGCCGAGGGCCTCGATTTCGGCGATGCCGCCGCGGAAATAGCCGTCCTCCACGCCGGGTAGCGAGGTCAGGTAGACCAGCCAGTACCGTGACTTGGGGCTGCCAGGTAGGTCGAGCTGGGCGCGTCCGGCAGCGTCCCTGGTTGCGGCGACCACCGTCCACTGCTCGTTCGACTTCATCGGGGAATCTTCACCGGGGTCTTTCGGCACCCGCACCTCCAGGTCGGTGCCGCCGCCTTCGAGCTCGAGCGTGAGCTGGGTCAGCGTCCGCTCCTTGCCGAGATCGAGCACCAGGCCAACGCCTGGCTTCAGCCCGCCCAGCGCGGCCAGTTTGCGGTAGCGCTCGGTCGTCCAGGCCGTCTTGAGATCGCCGTCGATCGCCAGCTTGGCCTGCTTCGGGTTCTCGGCGCCGCTGCCACCGTCCGCCTTCGGATCGAAATCGTCGGCCTTTGCGATCTGCACCGCGGACGCAACCGGCGCGGCGGCCTTCTGCGGCTGCGGCGAGCGGGTGCTGAGCATCATCGCAGCGATCAGCCCGACCGCCAGTACGAGACCGATCACCCCGATCAGCAATGAGTTCCGCGGCACCCGCCGGCGTGGCGCCTCGGCTTCCGCCTCGGCGGGCACCGGCGGCGGGGGCACCGGCGTGAACGACTCCGACCGACTCAGCACCGAATCCACGAACGGCTCGGTCTCGTCGCCATAGTCGTCGTCATAGTCGACGTCGGCCACCGGCTCCGGCAGCCGAGCGGACGCGCTGAACCGGCTCGCCACCGGTGTCGGCACCGGCGGCGCGATCGTCGAAACCGCTGCGGGCGGCGGCTCGGTTTCCGCGGGATGCAGCCGCGCGGACAGGTCCGCGGCTGCGCTCATCGGTCCCAGCACCAGCGACAACTCCGTGGTCAGTTCCGCAGCCGTCGTGATTCGGGTCGCGTTCCCCCGCGGGACGCCAGCCAGCACCCGATCGGCCACCTGATCGAGCGCCGGCGCGACCCCGGAACGAACCTGCGCAGGGCTGGGCAACCGACCCTCCACCAGTGCAGCGGCCGGCAGCCCGAAGTCATCCCCGTCCGGCCACCGCTTCACCAGGCACGCGTACAACACCCGACCCAGCCCCTGGACGTCGGCCGTCGCACCATCGCGAGACTCGGTCTGGCCGTTGGTGCCCGAACCGAGCACCTTCACGTTCCCCGACCCGGTCACCAGTAGCGTGGCCGGGCTCAGATGCCGGTGGTACAGCCCCTGCGCGTGCAGCGCGGTCATCGCATCCGCAACCTCGCGGACGATCCACGCGGTCTCCACCCCGGTCAGCGGTCCGCTCTGCAACACCTTCTCCAACGACTGCCCGGACGCGTACTCGTACACCAGGTAGGCACCGGCACCGGGCTCGGAGTCGACCACGTCCAGCACCCTCAGGAAGCGGGAATCAGTCGCGGCAGCCCACTCGCGGGCCATCCGAAGCGCTTCCGGCGTCCGCGGATCGTTGGCGGCCAGCAACTGCACCAGCACCGGCCGGCCGAGTACGACGTCGTGCGCGCGCCAGGTCTGGGTGCGGTCGCGGACGGCCAGCTGCTCTTCCAGGCGGTAGCGCTCGCCGAGCAGCCGTCCGGGATCGGCGGACGCGTTCGCGGTCGGCTGCAGCTCGGTGGCTGGCGGCTCGGGAAAGTCGAGCACGTCTTCGGGTGGTGGCGGTGCGCTCGCGATCGGGACGAAGACGCCGGTGCCGTCTACTCCTCGGGCCGCTGACGCGTCCCTCGTCAAGACTCCGACGCCATCACCGGCTGACGCCGCTGATGGCTCGTCGTCTGGGTCGAGGTTGAGCTCGTCCTCGGGTGGGGCGAACGGCGAGGGTGGCCCAACGTGGCGATTCGTTCGTTCCTCGCGAACCCCCGCAGCGACCGGTTGGGCTGGTTGGCGCTGGTCAGCCTCCTGGTCGGACTCTTCGACGATGGCCTCCACCGCGTCAGACTCGCCCTCATCGCCCTTGCGGCGGCGCAGCACGCCGATCAACTCGGTGGCCTCGGGAATGCCTAGCCGCTTGGCGGCGAAGAAGAAGGCCAGCACGGCCAGCAGTCCGGCCAGCGCCAGGCCGACGATTCGCAGCAGCGCGCTCGGATACTGGGCGAACCACCAGGTGACCACCCACGCCAGCGCGGCCGCGGGCAGGGTGGCCCAGAACAGGCGCACCAGGTAGTGCCAGGTCGCGTGCCCGTCGAGATCCGGCAGGCGCTTGCGCAGCGAACGGTGGGTGATGAACACGCCGAGCACGTAGGCGAGCGAGTACGCCAGCGCCAGCCGAGCGGCGATCGTTTCCGGACTGTGCCAGGCCAGCACCAGCACAACGGCGAGCCCGGCGTTCGCTCCGCTGATCCAGATCTGCAGCAGGAACGGCACCTTGGTGTTGTCGAGGGCGTAGTAGGCACGCAGGTACAGGTACTGGATCGTGTAGGGCACCAAACCGATTCCGAACGCAGCTAGCGCCCACGCGACAAAGTGGTAGTCGTTCGCGCCGACGCCCATGCCGAAGGGAACGCGGGTGATCGGGTCGGACAGTGCGACGAAGGCCACCGAAGCCGGCAGCAGGAAGGTCAGGGCCAGACGGATCGCCCGGTTGGTCTCAGCCGCCACCCCGGCCCGGTCGCCGGCCGCCGCATACCGGGACGCCATCGGCAGCATCGCGGTGGCCAGCGAGACGGTGAGCAAAGAGTGCGGCAGGATCCAGATCAGGTAGGCGTTCTGGTAGGCGGTGAGGCCGGCCCCCGACGACGCGCCGTCGGTACTCGCCGTCCCGGACGTGGCCAGATTGGTCATCACGACCTGCGCGAGCGAGGTCAGCGCGACATAGCCGACCATCCACTTCGCGACGTGGAAAGTGCGACCCAGCCCCGTCCCCTTCAGGTCGAAGCGTGGGTGGTAGCTGAACCCAGCCTTCTTCAGGTACGGCAGCAGCACCACCGTCTGCGCGGCGATCCCGAGCGTCGAACCGAGGCCCAACAGCCACAACTGCGGGTCGGTGAAGGTCGTCCCCGGCGTGGTCTGGGTGCCCCACACCCACAGGTACACCCCGAACACCCCGATCGAGACCACGTTGTTCACGATCGGGGCCCACATCATCGGCCCGAACGTCTCCCTGGCGTTGAGCACCTGGCCGATCAGGAAGAACACCCCGAAGAAGAACAACTGCGGCATAGTCAGGTAGCTCAGCAGGAGCAGCGAGCGCCAGTGGTCGGCGAGTTCGGGGGTGTTCCACCGCGAGGCGTAGATGCTCATCACCAACGGGGTGGCCACGGTGAACACGACCGTGAGGGCGCCCAGGACGATCAGGAAACCGGTGATGATCCGGTCAATGAAGGCCTTGCCGCCGTCCTCGTCGTGGTTGACCGCGCGGACGATCTGCGGCACCAGGACGTTGTTCAGCGTGCCGCCGGCGAGTAGCACGTAGAGCGAGTTCGGCACGAACATGGCGACGTTGAACACGTCGACCCGCATCGTGGCGTTGCCCAGCACGAACGCGATCAGCATGGCGCGCACCAGCCCGAGCACCCGCGAGACCGCGGTCCCGGACGCCATCACGGCCGTTGCGTTGAGCAGCCGACGTCCGCCGCCAGCCTGGGTTTCGCTCATGCGTCCTTCCCGACAGTCCGACCGGACGCGGTCGGCTGTTCGTTCGTGTCCGGGGCCGGCACTTCAGCTGCCGCGGACGCCTGCTGGGCCGAATCCCGGCGACGCACCTGGCGGATCCGCCAGGC
>JAKOQD010000364.1 GCA_029778515.1 Actinomycetes bacterium | reverse complement strand
TGCCCAGCAGGGTGAGTCCGCGGCGCAGGGCGATGCCCTGGCTGCGTCGCTGTGGGGATGCTAGAACTGAGCCGGCGGGCTGAGCGGTGGAAGCCATCAGTCTCCTGCGAGCGTCGGGATCAAGGCATCCTCCAGTATTACCGAGCCCTCCCAAGCGGTGGTCGAGGCACGCCGCCCTTCGTCAGGTTCAGGCAGCGTTAGCGGCCGCGGACCGCCTCGCCCTTGGCCAGGGCGGCCTCCCGCAGGGACGCCTGGAACGCGACCATCTGCTCGGCCAACACCGGATCGGCGGAAGCCAGAATCCGCACCGCCAGCAGGCCGGCGTTGCGGGCGTTGCCGATGGCGACCGTGGCCACCGGCACGCCGGCCGGCATCTGCACGATCGAGAGCAGTGAGTCCATGCCGTCCAGGTACTTCAGCGGCACCGGGACGCCGATCACCGGCAGCGGCGTGAGCGCGGCGAGCATGCCGGGCAGGTGGGCGGCACCGCCGGCCCCGGCGATGATCACCTTCAGCCCGCGGGCGTGGGCCTCGCGCCCGTAGCGCACCATGTCCTCGGGCATTCGGTGGGCCGAGACCACGTCCGCTTCGTACGGAACATTGAATTCAGCGCAGGCCTCGGCCGCCGCCGACATCACCGGCCAATCGGAGTCCGAGCCCATCACGATGCCCACCAGTGGCTCACTCATCGATCAATCCCCTCAGATAGTCGGCGGCCGCATGCGCCCTCCGCCGCGCCGCGGCCAAGTCGTCGTCAAGGACGGTCACGTGGCCGACCTTGCGTCCCGGCACGACGTCCTTGCCGTAAAGCTGCGGACGCAGGTACTCGTCGCGCGCCAGCACGTGCCCGAGCCCGGCCAGCAGATCGGTGCGCGTGCCACCGAGGATGTTCACCATCACCGTCCAGCGCGAATCCTGTTCGGGCGAGCCAAGCGGCAGATCGGCGACCGCACGCAGGTGGTTCTCGAACTGGGAGGTGGCGGCACCATCGATCGTCCAGTGGCCGGTGTTGTGTGGCCGCATGGCCAGCTCGTTGACGACGATCCGGCCGTCACGTGCCTGCATCAGCTCGACCGCAAGGATGCCGACCACGTCAAGCTCGGTGGCGATCCGCTCGGCGATCTCGATCAGCCCCAGGGCGTCCGCCCCGTCCTCGAACCAGGCCGGAGTAGTGGTCTCAGTGCAGATACCGTCGGTCTGCACGGTCTCGGTGATCGTGTAGCCGACCATCTCGCCGCCGGGACGCCTGGCCACGATCGCGCTCAGTTCGCGCGTGAAGTCAATGAATTCCTCAGCGATGATCTGGACGCCTTCGCGCAGCCCGGCGAACGGCGACTCGGCATCCCCTGGACCGTCCAGCTTGAACACTCCCTTGCCGTCATAGCCGCCCCGGGAGGTCTTGGCGATCACCGGCCAGCCGTGCCGCTCGGCGAACTCGACCAGCGCGGACGCGTCCGGCACCACTTCGAATGCCGGGCAGGGCACGCCGAGCGCGCTCAAACGTTCGCGCATCACGACCTTGTCCTGTGCGTGCAGGAGCGCGTCGGGCCCGGGCCGGACGGCGATGCCGCGATCCATCAGCGCGTGCAGGATGGCCGGCGGGACATGCTCATGGTCGAAAGTGATCACGTCGCAGCCCTCGGCGAACGCGAGCACGGTCTCGGGATCGGTGTAGTCACCCACGACCACTTCACGCACCACCTGGGCCGCGGAGACGTCCGGGCCCTCGGCGAGCAGCCGGATGCGCAGCCCGAGGGCGATGGACGCGGCGTGCATCATGCGGGCCAGTTGGCCGCCGCCGATGATGCCGATGGTCGTCGCGGGACTAGTCACGCGATCGAGCCTAAAGGAAGCGGGTACCGTCCCGCCGGTCGGGTCGTTCTGCCAAGATGGGCGCATGACTGCGCATATCGTCGCAATGGGTGGCGGCGGCTTCTCGATGTCGCCGCTGGGAGCCCCAACGAACCTGGATCGCTACCTGGTCGAACTGACCGGCAAATCCTCGCCGCTGGTGTGCTTCGCGCCCACCGCTTCGGCTGACGATCCGCAGTACATCAACCGGTTCCTGCTGGCGTACGGCACCTTGGGCGTGCGGACGATGATCCTCACGCTCTGGGAGGGCGGCTCGGCCGGCTCGGTGGCCCGGCTGGCGAACGCCGACCTGATCCTGGTGGGCGGCGGCCACACGGTGAACCTGCTCGCGCTGTGGCAGGCGCACGGCGTGGACAAGGCGATCAAGGAGCTACACGCTGCCGGCGACGTGGTGCTCGCTGGAGTGTCCGCAGGCGGCTCGTGCTGGTACGAGGGCTGCATCACCGACTCTTTCGGCGACTTCCGGCCGTGGCGTGGCGGCCTGGGGCTGGTGCCCGGAAGCTTCTGCCCGCACTTCGACGGTGAGGCCGAGCGTGCCCCCACGTTCACGGACGCGATCGCCGGCGGCGACCTGCCCGGTGGCTATGGCGCGGACGACGGTGCCGGCATTCACTATGTGGACGGGGTCGCGACCTACTTCATCAGCGAGGCTCGCGGCAAGCGGGTCTACCGGGTGCTGCCGTCCGACCTGCCCACCGCGTCCGGGGTGCTGGTCGAGCCGCAGCAGATGACGATTCTCTAGGACGTCTTGATGCCGCTGGGCAGGAGGCCTCTGCTCAGCGGAAGATCAGGCCCCGCTGCACGATGAAGTTCACCGTGGTGGCTACGCCCTGGGCGATCACGAAGCCGATCACCTGAGCGGCGGTCTGGCTTGCGGTCCAGCTCAGCACCAGCGGGAAGAGCCATGCGAACAGGCCCACCTGCACGGCAAAGGTAAGGCCGTACAGCACCACCACCGCGGCGAACCGGCGCTTTGACGGCTCGGCCTGGAACGTCCAGCGCCGATTGATCAGGTATGCCGTGGTCGTGCCGGCGATGAACGACAGCGCTTTTGCGGGCGTGTGGTCCAGTCCGGCGAGGTTCATCAACACCACCAGCAGGCCGAAATCGACCACTGCTGACAGCCCGCCGGAGATCACGAACCGCACCAGCTGGGTGCGCAGCGCCAACCTCTCAGCGGCTGGTTCGGTGCCGGGCTCGGCCTTCGTCACCGGCGAATCACTCGTCCTTCAACGTCGGACGCCTGATCGGATCCTCACCGCCGAAAAGCAGCTCCGTCATCACCACGTGCACCCGCTCAACGTCCGGAATGTCGTTCAGTGTCACCGGCTGTTCGGCCGCAGTCGTCATCACCAAAGTGCCGCAACCGAGCAGCTGATCGATCGGACCGCGGCGGTACGAGACGTTGTTGATCCTGGCCAGGGGCAGGTCGTGGCCCTTCTTCACCAGGATGCCGCTGCGGGTGATGATCCGCCGGTTCGTGAACGTGTACGTCGTGGTGAACCAGGACAGGAACGGCGCCACGACCCAGATCGCCAGCACCACGAGCATCGCCAGGGCGACGATCCAACCCGCCGCCGGCTGCCAGTCCGCAGGCAGCAGCGCGAACAGGAAGCCGCTCACCACCGCGGTCACCACCAGCACGACCGCGGGCACTAGCAGCGCCTTCACATGCGTGCGCAGGTGCAGCACCTGCACCTCATCCCTGCCCAGTTGTTCAGCCGGCAATCCCATGCGGCAATCCTGACACACGGCTTCGCTCGCAGAACACGGAGGATTCTGCACCGTACTCGGTGGACAATCCTCCGCGGCAATCGCCGACCAGCCTCAGCGCAGATGAAACACGTCGCCGGCGGCGAAGGCACGCTCGCGTCCGTCCGACTCCACCAGAAGGCAGCCGGACGGGTCGACGCCGGTCGCCCTACCGGTGACCGCCTCATGCTCGGAAAGCTGGACGCGCACCTCCCGGCCGACCGAAGTGCAGCGTTCGGCGTAGTCAGCGCGCAGATCGGCGCCGGCCAGCCAGCGCCGGTACCAGGCGTCCAGTGCCAGCAGGACGGACGCCGCCACCTCACCGGTTTCCACCTCAGCTCCAGCGAGCGCCAGCGACGTCGCGGTCGGCACCGGCAACTCGTCTTCGCGAAGCGTGGTGTTGATGCCCATGCCGATGATCACCGCCGGCAGGGTTTCGCCATGCCCGACCGTCCGGTTCTTGGGCGGTTCCACCCGCTCGGTCAGGATGCCGCACACCTTCCGGCCCCCGATCAGCACGTCGTTGGGCCACTTCAGTTCGGCAGCCACCCCGCAGGCCGCACGCAATCCGTCCGCCACCGCCAGTCCGGCGACCAGCGGCAACCACAGCCAGCGGGCCAGCGGCACCGAAGCCGGCGGACGCAGCAGCGCCGAGATCGCCAACGAGGTTCCGGGCGGAGCTTCCCATACCCGGGTGAACCGGCCGCGGCCAGCGCTCTGGTGGTCGGACACCAGCACCGCGCCCGTTGCCGCGCCGGCCCGGGCTGCGGCTGCCAGTTCAGCGTTGGTCGATCCGATGGTGGCGACCGTGGCCACCGAGCCCCACGCTCCGTCCGCTGAAACGATGCGTCTGGCAAGCCAATTCGCATCGATAGTGGGATTCCCACCCTTGCCATCTGCCGGGCGCATAGCCACAACGCTATCGTCTGCTCATGGAGCTGGAGATTCACACGACCCGTGGCAAGATCGCCCAACTCGGCGAACGAATCGAGCAGGCCAAGAACCCCTCGCCCCAGGCTTCGGTGGAGAAGGTGCACGCGCAGGGCAAAATGACCGCCCGCGAACGCGTCCTGCAGCTGCTTGACGAAGGCAGCTTCACCGAATTCGACGAGTTCTCAAGACACCGATCGACCCTGTTCGGCCTGCAGGAGAAACGTCCCTACACCGACGGCGTGATCACCGGCGTCGGCTCGATCCACGGCCGTCCGGTCTGTGTGTTCAGTCAGGACGTCACCATCTTCGGCGGCGCGCTCGGCGAGGTGTACGGCGAGAAGATCGTGAAGATCATCGACTTCGCGATCAAGACCGGCTGCCCGATCATCGGCATCAACGAAGGCGGCGGCGCGCGCATCCAGGAGGGCGTGGTCTCCCTCGACCTGTACAGCCAGATCTTCCGCCGCAACACGCTCGCGTCCGGTGTCATCCCGCAGATCTCGCTGATCATGGGCGCTGCGGCCGGCGGCCACGTCTACTCCCCCGCCCTCACCGACTTCGTGATCATGGTCGACCAGACGTCCCAGATGTTCATCACCGGACCGGCCGTCATCAAGACGGTCACCGGCGAGGACGTTTCGATGGAGGACCTCGGCGGTGGCCGGACGCACTCCACCAAGTCTGGCAACTCCCACTACCTGGCCGCGGACGAGAACGACGCCCTGGAATACGTGCGCCAGCTGATCGCCTTCCTGCCACAGAACAACCTTGAGGACCCGCCGGTCTTCGAGGAGGAGGAAGCCGACCTGACGATCACCGAGCATGATCTGAAGCTGGACACGATCGTTCCGGATTCGCCGAACCAGCCCTACGACATGCACGAGGTGATTCGCGGCGTCCTGGACGACGACGAGTTCCTCGAGGTGCACGCCCTCTACGCGCAGAACATCATCTGTGGCTTCGGACGCGTCGAGGGCCGCTCGATCGGCGTGATCGCGAACCAGCCGATGGTTTTCGCCGGCTGCCTGGACATCAAGGCGTCGGAGAAGGCCGCGCGGTTCGTCCGCACCTGTGACGCCTTCAACATCCCGATCCTTACCTTCGTGGACGTGCCCGGCTTCCTGCCCGGCACCGACCAGGAATGGGACGGGATCATCCGCCGCGGCGCCAAGCTGATCTACGCCTACGCCGAGGCCACCGTGCCGCTGCTCACCGTGATCACCCGAAAGGCCTACGGCGGCGCGTACTGCGTCATGGGCTCCAAACCGCTGGGCGCCGACGTGAACCTTGCCTGGCCCACCGCCCAGATCGCGGTGATGGGCGCCGAGGGAGCGGTCAATATCCTCTACAAGCGCGAACTGGCCGCAGCGGACGATCCAACTTCCCGCCGCGCGGAACTGATCGACGAGTACAACGACGAGCTCGCCAACCCCTATGTCGCAGCCGAACGCGGCTACGTCGACAAGGTCATCTACCCGCACGAAACCCGTGCCCAGGTGATCCGCGTCCTACGGCTGCTGCGCACCAAGCGTCAGCAGTTGCCGCCCAAGAAGCACGGGAACATTCCGCTGTGAGCACCGAGCCCGAGCAGCTCGTCCAGATCGTCGCTGGCCAGCCCACCGACGAGGAATTGGCCGCCCTCGGCGCGGTGATCGTCGCGCTGCGGCGCGCGCGTCCCGAGCCCCACGCCCCGGTGACCAATACCCTTGCCGGCGGCTGGCGCTCCTACTGGCATACAGTGCGTAACCCATTACTGCCCGGCCGTGAGGCTTGGCGGAG
>JAKOQD010000074.1 GCA_029778515.1 Actinomycetes bacterium | reverse complement strand
TTGAGGCTGCGTTCGGTGCTGCGGCCACTGGGGTCGCCAATGAGTCCGGTCGCCCCGCCCACTAGTGCGATCACTTTGTGCCCGGCCAGTTGGAAGCGGCGCAGAGTCAGCAGTGGCACCAGGTTTCCGACGTGCAGGCTGGGTGCTGTCGGGTCGAAGCCCACGTAGACCGTGACGCCGTCGGCCAGTGCGGCTTCGAGAGCACCGAGGTCGGTTGCGGAGGCCACCAGGCCGCGGGCGTGCAGTTCGGAGAGCAGGTCGGTCACGTGCTCATCTTGGCAGGCTGCGACGCGGCGACCTGCGCGTACCAGCGGTGCAGGGCCAGTCGCGTTCCGGCGGCACACATGGCGATCGCCGGGATCTCACCGACCACCAAGTAGAAGATCGCGGCGCGGAACTGCTGCTCCCCCGCCACGATGGTGACGTTCACCCAGGCGTCCAGTAGGAACAGCACGACGCCGGCGGCTCCGAACACGATGGCCGCCCGGGCTGCGCCGGAGCGCAGACTTAAGCCCAGACCCAGTAGCGCGGCGACCTCGGCGCTGTCGTAGACGACGATCAGCAGCCGCAGATGATCGGCGTGGAAGGACGTGTGGGTGGTCGTGAGGATGAAGGCCAGGTGCACCAATAGCAAGGCCGCGACGGCGATCAGCAGCCAGGCCCACGCCGGATGGGGTCGCTTCGTGGCAGTCAGAACCTGCCACACCACAACAGCCGCAGCGACGATGCCGGGCAGCGAGGCGTAGGTGACGGCCACGTGGGTGAGGACCAGTGCGAAGAAGAGTCCAGCCAGCAACCACACGGTCGTCATGGCCGCGGGAATCACGACCCAGGGCCGTCCCCGCAGGGTGGCGATACCCGTAGCCAGCGCCAGCGACGCGGCACCGATCGCCAGGCCGGCGGAGACCAGATGGGTGTGATGGGCGGTTCCCGCACGGTCCTGGAAGAACACCAGATAAACGACCCACGGGATCTCGAGGACGCCGTAGGCGAGGATGATCCAACGCAGCCAACGCGGTCCGATCGGCACGCAGCCGAGTCTATGGGCGCCGATTCCGGCGAGAGTGGCTCGCCTGAGCTAGACGCGTCGTTGTCTCACCTCTGTGCCACCGCCGGAAACTTGGGTCGCGGCGTCAGCGGTACTGGTCCACCTGCTTGCGAGCGCCGGCCAGTTGTTGGGCGACCGCTTCCGAAGCCGTGCCGCCGGGATGGTTGCGAGCGGCCAGCGCGGCGTCGACCGTGAGGCATTCCGCAGCGCCGGCCAGCCGGGGATCGACCTGCTCGAGGTCCAGTTCCCACAGCGGCACGCCGGCATCGTCGGCGGCTCGGACGGCCTTACCCGCGACCCCGTGCGCTTCGGCGAAGGGCACTCCCGCCCGGACGAGGAAGTCCGCGAGTTCGGTGGCAAGGGCATGCCCGTCGGTGGTTCCGGAACCAGCAATATCGGGCTGGAAGCGCAACGTTGCCACGGTTCCAGTGAGCGCCGGAAGCACCAGCCGCAGCGTGGCGATCGCATCGAAGACCGGCTCCTTGTCCTCCTGCAGATCGCGGTTGTAGGCGAACGGCAGACCCTTCAGCATGGTCAGCACCGAGACCAGATCACCGATCAGCCGGCCGCTTTTGCCGCGGGCCAGTTCGGCGGAATCGGGGTTCTTCTTCTGCGGCATGATCGACGATCCGGTCGAGAACTGATCGTTCAGGTGCACCCAGCCGAACTCGGTGCTGGCCCACAGGCAGATCTCCTCCCCCAGGCGGGACAGGTGAACCCCGACCATTGCGGTGACGAACAGGAACTCGGCCACGAAGTCGCGGTCGCTCACGGCGTCGATCGAGTT
>JAKOQD010000073.1 GCA_029778515.1 Actinomycetes bacterium | reverse complement strand
GATTCGGACGTGACCGCGGGCTTCGCGTCTGTCGCGGTCGGGCTGCGGTCGGCGTCCAATCTGGCGGCGGTCGCGGTCACCTGGCGGACGCCGCTGGCCGGCGATCCCGAACGCGTACTGGAGCGGCTCCGGCAGACCGCGACGGTCATCGAGGGACGCTTGCGCTAACCCAGAGCAGCAAACGGTGGCTGAGCTTGTCGAAGCCCGTTGCTGGACGGACCTTCGCCAGGCTCAGGGATCGTGGTGGGCCAGGCTCAGGCGTCCAGGCTCATCGGTCCGTAGACCAGCCGGTCCGACTCGTACAGCGCGACGGCGTGCACGCCGGCGTCCGCCAGTTCGGCGTAGCTGGCGGTGAGCCAGGCCTCGGCCTCGCCCTGGGAATCGAACTCGACCTCAAGGCCGAGGTCGCGCGAAACCTCGTCCGCCGGCTCTGGGGTCGCCGCCCAGTAGTAACCCATCAGATCTCGTCGCCCGGCTTCACCCGTGGAGCAGGCAGGCGCAGCCGGCGCAGGTTGATCGAGCGGTTGATCATGTAGCCGAGCATTCCCTTGAGCGGCTGCCCGGGCAGGCGCTCGGCGGCGAGCTTCTTGAACCGCCGCCACATCAGGAACACGTCCAGCGCGATCATCAGGAACATCGCGTAGGTGAACATGGTCACCCCGACCGCCAACTCCTGGCTGAAGTTCGTGAGCAGCAGCGACACCGCGAGGGTGACCATCAGGATCGGCATTGAGTACTGCGCCACCCCGCGGTGGGAGTCGACGAAGTCACGCATCAGCACCTTGAGCGGCGTGCCCTCGGTCCTGGCGAACTGCTCGTCGCGCAGAGCTGCCCTGGCGGTCCGCTCCCGCGCCTTCGCCTCCTTCGGCGTGAGCGTTGGGTTCAGCCGCTCACGGCGGGCAGCCTCCGCCTCACGACGCGATGGCGTGGGCACTTCCTTCTTGGCCGGCTTGCCGGCCTCAGCGCTGCTGCTCGCGGACGAACTTGCGGCCTCCGGCTTCGGCTGGTCGGCTTCGGAGCGCTCGTACGGGCGGAACAATCCCACTTCAAACCTCGCTTGGTGCGACGATGTCTGCCACATCCTACGGTCATTCGTGGCCGGTCAAACTCACCCGGAGGTGCCGTGAACGAACTGCGCGAGCAGGCAGAGCTCGCGTACCAGCGCGCACTTTCGGGGTTGCACGGCGCTCGCGCCGAGCTGGCAGACGTGATGGCAGCTCGCCGGCGGCTGGTCTTCGATCGGACGCGGCTGGACCCAGCCGTCGCCAACCAGCGTGAGGCCGAATTGGAGGCCGGACGCGTCGCGCTCGAGTCCCGGGTGGGCAGGTTGCGCGCCGAGGCGGAGGAGCTTCGTCGCGCGGTGCGCAGGATGACGGACGCGTCCGATGAGCCGCTGGAGGTCGAGCCCGGCCCGGACGCGGACGGGTTCGAGCAACCCCCGTTCCTGCAGGACCGGCCATGACCTTCCGTGTGGTCCTGGCCGCTGACCGCATCGGCGCCTTGGATTCGATGACCGCCGGCGTGGCACTGGCTCGAGGCTTCGCCGCGAATGCGCAGGTCGCAGTGGTGCCGATCGCGGCCGGCGGGCCGGATCTCGCCAACGCCTTCGCGTCGCTGGTGGGCAGCGAGGCCCCTGCGGCAACCGCGGACCGCTGGGTCGTCCGCGCCCCCGGACGCATCCTGCTGGGGCTCAGCCAGCCGCGCACCCCGAACTGGCGTCCGGACGCGACCACGTCCCACCTCGGTGAGTGGGTGGCGGCCAACGTGAGCGAGGAAGAAGAGGTGGTCCTCGACCTGACCGGCCTGAACGCCCAGGACGGCGGTGCCGGCCTGCTGGCCGCGGCGCGCTCCGTCCTGGAGGGTCGGCGGCTGGTCGGAGTGGTCGCAGCGGACGAGTTGGCACTGCCGGCGACCGGCATCGGCGGCGGGCTGGCCAAGCGCGCGTTCGCCGACCGGGTGGACGTCGCCGACCTGCTACGAGCGGACGCGGCGCTGGTCGCGTGGGCCGACCGGCTGGCCCCTGGTTTGGCCACCGCGCCCGGCGGGGGAGCGGCCGGCACGACCGCTCTCGCCGTGCTCGCGTTGGGCGGGGAGCTCGTCTCGGGTACGCAGTTTTGCCACCGGCAGGCCGGACTGGGCGGCACGCTGGCCGCCGCAGATCTCGTCGTCACCGGCTGCTCGGAGCTGTCCGCCCTCGATCGTGGCGGGCCGGTCGTAAGCGCGGTGACGGGCTGGGCGGCCGATGCGCAGCTACCCTGCGTGTTATTCACCACTGGCGCCGGCCTGGCCCGAAGGGAACTCCGCACGCTGGGGTTGGAGGCCGCCCACTTGCTCGCGTCTGCCACGCCGTCCGAGGCCGACCTCACCGCGGCGGCGGCTCGGATCGCGACCGGCTGGGTATCTACTTAGTCGAACCTCACCTAAACTGAACTGACTGCTTGGAACAACGCTCCCGCTGGGAGTGTTGGCTCAGGTGACAAACCGTTGCGGAAGGAAATTCGAAGATATGACGGTTGACTCCCAGACTGTGACCGACGGCATCGTGCTCACCGAGGGCGCGGCCAGCAAGGTCAAGGACCTGATCTCCAACGAAGACGTCGATAGCCTCGCGCTGCGCATCTCGGTCGCACCGGGTGGCTGCTCGGGTCTGCGATACCAGCTACAACTCGACGATCGGCAACTCGACGGCGACGTGGTGGCCGACTTCTTCGGCGTTTCGGTGGTCACCGACCGCATGAGCGCCCCCTACCTCAGTGGTGCCACGATCGACTTCGTCGACACCATCGAGCAGCAGGGCTTCACCATCGACAACCCGAACGCGCAGGGCTCCTGCGCTTGTGGCGATAGCTTCCACTGAGTGAACCCGGACGGCTAGGGTTTCGCCCATCGAAGTCAGGTAGGGGTAGGGATCGGACCGGAAAGGCGCCTCGTGGGTCGACAGCTACGCTCGAAGAAGTTGTTGGGGGCCGGGTTCGCCGGCCTGCTGGCCCTCGTTCTGACCGGCTGCAGTTCTGAAACCCTCGCCCAATGGGGCCGCTTCGGTCTCCCTGAGGCCGCGACCGATCGCGCGCCGTTCATCGGCAACCTCTGGGTGGGTGCCTGGATCGCGTCCCTGGTGGTGGGCGTCTTCGTTTGGGGCCTGATCTTCTGGGTGATGGTGCGGTACCGCCGCAAGCATCCTGACCAGGCACCGCGGCAGACCCGCTACAACCTCCCACTGGAGTTGCTCTACACCCTGGTGCCGTTCCTGATCATCGGAGTGCTGTTCTTCTTCACCGTGAACGCACAGAACAACGTGCTGGCCAAGGAGAAGGAACCGCAGCGCACGGTGAACGTCATCGGCCAGAAGTGGTCGTGGACGTTCAACTACATGGAGGCCGACAACCCGGCCGTCGGCACCGTGATCCACGAGGCCGGGACGGTCGATCGCATCCCCGACCTTTATCTGCCGGTGAACGAGGCCGTTCGGTTCAACCTGGTCTCAGCCGACGTCATCCACTCGTTCTGGATCCCCGCGTTCTACTTCAAGCTGGACGTGATCCCTGGGCATCCGAACTCCTTCGACGTCACCCCGGACAAGCTCGGTACGTATTCCGGTAAGTGTGCCGAGCTCTGTGGCACCTATCACGCGGCGATGCTGTTCACCGTCCACGTGGTAACGGCTGAGGAGTACGAGGCGTACCTGGGCCGGCTCAAGGCAGCCGGTCAGACCGGCGAGATCAAGGCGCCCGAGTACCCGAACACGGTGCCCAGCGTCCCGGCGGAGGAGGAGCACAAATGACGGTCGCCCGCATGACGTTGGACGAGGTCGAGGCGCGTCCGCTGGTTGAGCGCAAGCGCTGGGGCAAGTTCGCGATGAACCTGCTGACCACCACCGATCACAAGGTGATCGGCAACATGTACTTCGTCACCTCGCTGCTCTACTTCGCGTTCGCCGGCCTGCTGGCGCTGGCGATCCGGGCCGAATTGGCGTTCCCCGGACTGCAATTCATGCACTACGAGACGTTCAACCAGTTCTTCACCATGCACGGCACGCTGATGCTGCTGATGTTCGCCACCCCGATGTTCGTGGCGTTCGCCAACGCGATCATGCCGCTGCAGATCGGTGCGCCGGACGTCGCCTTCCCACGGCTGAACGCCTTCAGCTTCTGGCTGTACCTGTTCGGCTCGCTGACCTCGTGCGCCGGCTTCCTCACCCCCGGCGGCGCAGCCAGCTTCGGCTGGTTCGCCTACGTCCCGCTGTCGGACGCGATCAACTCGCCCGGCATCGGCGGCGACCTGTGGCTGATGGGCCTGTACGTGATGGGCCTGTCCACGATTCTCGGCGCGGTGAACTTCATCACCACGATCATGACCCTGCGCGCGCCCGGCATGACCATGTTCCGGATGCCCATCTTCACCTGGAACATCCTGGTGACCTCGATCATGATCCTGATCTGCTTCCCGGTGCTCGCCGCCGGCCTGCTGGTGCTGGAGGCTGATCGTCGTCTCGGCACGCACATCCTGGATCCGGCCACCGGTGGCGCGATCCTGTGGCAGCACCTGTTCTGGTTCTTCGGGCACCCCGAGGTCTACATCATTGCGCTGCCGTTCTTCGGCATCATCACCGAGGTACTGCCGGTCTTCAGCCGCAAGCCGATCTTCGGCTACGTCGGCCTGGTCGCGGCCACCCTGGCGATCGGCGCGCTGTCGATCGCGGTTTGGGCCCACCACATGTTCGTCACCGGTGCGGTGAACCTGCCTTTCTTCTCGTTCATGACCTTCATGATCGCGGTCCCCACCGGGGTGAAGGTCTTCAACTGGATCGGCACGATGTGGGGTGGTGCGATCAGCTTCGATACCCCGATGGTCTGGTCCATCGGCTT
>JAKOQD010000072.1 GCA_029778515.1 Actinomycetes bacterium | reverse complement strand
GTGCGAAGCCAGCCGTCCACCAGCATGGACGCGGTGTCGTCCGGCCGGTTCCAGTAGCCCAACATCAGGTTCGGACCCCGATAGAGGATCTCGCCGCCCTCGCCAAGGGCGATCTCGCCGCCCTCCATCACCTGGCCGACCGTGCCGAACCGGTAGGCGTAAGGCGGCGGGAAGGTGACCAGCGGCGAAGCCTCGGTGAGTCCGTAGCCCTGCAGCACCAGCAGGCCGCAGGCGAAGAGGAACTCCTCCACCTCCTTGCGCAACGCGGCACCGCCGCAGGCCAGGACGGTCTTCGGACCGCCCATCGCATGCCGCACATTGCCCAGCACCAGCTTGTCGGCCAACTTGAACTTCACGATCAGCGCCTTCGACCGCGGCTTGCCGGCATGCACCGCGGTGTGGAACTCCGTGCCGACTTTCAGCGCCCAGGCCATCAACTTCTGCTTCAGCGGGCTGCCGGCCACCTTCTCCTGCGCAGCCAGATGCACCTTCTCGTAGAGCCGTGGGACGCTGACCAGCATCGTCGGTTCGGCCTTCACCATCATCTCGGCGACCGTCCGCGCGTCCGGCACATAGGTGTTCAGGCAGCCGTTGCAGAGCACCTCGTAGGTCCAGGCGCGCTCAAGGGCGTGGCTGAGCGGCAGGAAACAGAGGGACGAATCGTCGGCCGAGATCGGCAGGTAGCGGGTGAGCACGTCGACCTGGTGGGTGAAGCCGCGGTGAGACAGCATCACACCCTTGGGCTGGCCGGTCGTGCCGGAGGTGTAGATGATCGTGGCCAGATCTGCCGCGGACGCGTCCGCGAGGCGCCTGTCGACAGCGCTGAGATCGTCGGGGGCAGCGGCCAGTTCGGCGGCGAGCGTCGGAATCGCGTCCGATACTTCGGTGAAGCTGACCACCCGCTCCAGGCTGGGCAGGTCGTCGCGGATCGCAGCCACCTTGGCGGCCCCGGCCTTGGAACCGACGAACACCCAGCGCGAACCCGAGTCGGCGAGGATGTGCCGCGCCTGGTCCTCGGTGCTGGTGTCGTAGAGCGGCACCACCACCAGTCCGGCGGCCAGGCAGGCCAGGTCGACCAGGCTCCACTCGGGCAGGTTCGGCGAGAAGATCGCCACCCGGTCGCCCGGTGCCAGCCCGGACGCGATCAACTGCGCGGCGAGCGAGCGGACGTCCGCGGCCAGCTGGGCGTAGGTGCGGACGCGCCAGACCGGGGTCTCGGATTGGTCGGCGTCCGGAGCCAGGACCCGGGTAGCCGGACGCTGCGCATGCTCAGCAGCTGAGGCAAGAAAACGAGCCGCGAGGTGGCCGGCGTCCATTGGTGCTCCTCACATCGACGTGCACGCCAAACTTACTGCAGCGTAGGTTCGGTTCAAAGGCCGATTCAGGAGCTCGCGAGCAAACTGACCGCCAATGCCTAAAGTGGAGCCATGCTGACCATGGGCGCGCATGTCGACCAGACCGATCCGATCGCCGAAGCACTCGCACGCGAGGCCACGGCGAGCCAATTCTTCCTGGGCGACCCGCAGGCTTGGAAGGGCCCGAAGGTCGCCTACGCCGGCGGCGCGGCCCAGTTGAAGGCGGACGCGGAAGCGGCCGGAGTCGCCTTGTACGTGCACGCTCCGTACGTGCTGAACGTGGCCACGACCAACAACCGGATTCGGATTCCCAGCCGGCAGCACCTGCAGAAGCAACTCACCGCTGCCGCCGAGATCGGCGCGGCCGGGGTGATCGTGCACGGCGGGCACGTGCTCGCGTCCGATGATCCGGCGATCGGCTTCGACAATTGGCGCAAGGCGATCGACGGACTGACCATCGAAGTGCCGCTACTGATCGAGAACACTGCCGGCGGGGCGAACGCGATGGCCCGCCAACTCGACCGCCTCGCCCAGCTTTGGGACGCGATCTCACTTTCGGCCAACGCCGACCGGGTCGGGTTCTGCCTCGACACCTGCCACGCGCACGCCGGCGGCATCGAACTGGGCGGCCTGGCCGAGAAGATCCTGGCGATCACCGGACGCATCGACCTGGTGCACGCCAACGACTCGCGCGACGCTTTCGACTCGGGAGCCGACCGGCACACCAACTTCGGTAGCGGCAATCTTGACCTGGTCGCAGCAGCCGATTTGTTCCGGGACGCGAAAGCCCCCCTGATCATCGAAACCCCCGGCCCGCTGGAAGCCCACCGCCGCGACCTGGCCTGGTTGGCCGAAGTCACCGCCGAACGGAAAGGGGACGTTTCAGCTTGGACTCCTAACCGCTGCGGCGCCGAGCACAGCCGGCCAGCGATAACCTGACGAACGTGAGTAACAGCATCTACGTAGCCTCGCCCGAGGGACTGACTGGCAAGTCCATGGTGGCGGTGGGCATGATCGAGGCCCTTACCCGCACCGTCACGTCGGTTGGCGTGTTCCGTCCGGTCGTCCGCGCCGGGGTCGAGGACGCGATCCTGCACACCCTGGTGAGCCAGCCCGGCATCTTCCAGACCTACGAGGAGGCGGTCGGCGTCACCTACGACGACGTCCACCGCGACGCGGACGCGGCCCTGAGCGTGCTGGTCGAGAAGTACTCCGAGATCAAGGAGCGCTACGAATCGGTGGTGATCCTCGGCTCCGACTACACCGATGTCACCTCGCCGATCGAGCTCACCTTCAACGCCCGCGTCGCCGCCAACCTGAACGCCCCGGTGATCCTGGTCGTCTCCGGCAAGGGGCGCGCAGCCGAGGGCATCCGTCCGGTAGCTGAAGGTGCACTGGCCGAGTTCCGCGCCCGGCACGCGAAGGTGATCGGCGTGATCGCCAACCGCGTCGACCCGGGCCAGCTGGACGCCACCCGAGCGGAACTGGCAAAGCTCCCGGACGTGGTGACCGGCGCGCTGCCGGCCGACCGATTCCTGGCCGCGGCCACCGTCCGCGCCCAGTTCGAGGCGGTGCAGGCGAACCTGGTGCTGGGCAACCGCGAACTGCTGGGACGCGAGAGCGCGACCGTCCTGGTGGCCGCGATGACCCTGCCCAACGTGCTCGCCCGGCTGGAGGCCGACTCGACCGTGATCATGCCGGGCGACCGCTGCGACATGCTGCCCGGCCTGCTGCTCGCGCACGCGTCCGGATCGTTCCCGCAGCTGGCCGGCATCATCCTGCTGGGCGGCTACGAGATCCCGGAGACGATCAGCAAGCTGGTCAGCAGCATCCACAACGAACTGCCGATCGGCATGACCCACCTCGGCACGTTCACGTCCGCCGACAAGATGTTCCGGCTGGAGGGCGCGATGACGTCCAGCCCGCGCAAGGTGGAGATGGCGCGGCGGATCTTCAGCGAGTTCGTGGACGTGCCCGCGCTGCTGCGCGCCTTGGAGGTACATCGCTCCGAGGTGATGACCCCGCTGATGTTCGAGCACCAACTGCAAGAGATCGCTCGCTCTGACCGCCGGACGATCGTGATGCCCGAAGCAACCGACGACCGGATTCTGGAGTCGGCCGACATCCTGCTGCGGCGCGGAGTGGCGAAGCTGATCCTGCTTGGAGATGCCCTGATGATCAAGCAGCGCGCGACCCACCTCGGACTCGGGCTGCACGGCGTCGAAGTGGTCGACCCGACCGACCCGGAGCTGGTGGAGCGGTTCGCGGCCGAGTACGCGCGGCTGCGCGCGCACAAGGGCGTGACGCTCGAGCAGGCGCGCGAGCGGCTCACCGACCTGTCGTACTTCGGGACGATGATGGTGCACCTGGGCATGGCGGACGGGATGGTCTCCGGCGCGATCAACACGACCGCGAACACGATCCGACCCTCGCTCGAATTCATCAAGACCAAGCCGGGCGTGACCGTGGTCTCGGGCTCTTTCCTGATGTGCATGCCCGACCGGGTGGTGGTCTACGCCGACTGTGCGGTGAACCCCGATCCGACCGCAGAACAGCTCGCCGACATCGCGATCAGCTCGGCCGAGACTGCAGTGGCTTTCGGCATCGAACCCCGAGTCGCGATGTTGTCCTACTCGACCGGCACTTCGGGATCGGGCGCGGACGTGGATAAGGTGCGCGAGGCGACCGCGATCGTCCGCGAACGGCGTCCCGACCTGGCACTGGAGGGTCCGATCCAGTTCGATGCGGCGGTCGACCCGATCGTAGCGAAGACGAAGCTGCCGAATTCACCGGTGGCCGGTAAGGCGACGGTGTTCATCTTCCCCGACCTGAACACCGGCAACAACACCTACAAGGCGGTGCAGCGCTCGTCCGGAGCCGTGGCCATCGGGCCGGTGCTGCAGGGCCTGAACAAGGCGGTCAACGACCTGTCCCGCGGGGCCCTGGTCGAGGACATCGTCAACACCGTCGCGATCACCGCCATCCAGGCTGGGCAAGAGTCCCCCCGGAACAACTGAGGAGAACCACTGTGAGCACTCCGATCCTGCTGCTGAACTGCGGCTCGAGTTCGATCAAGTACCAGGTGATCGACGCCGACGACGAGGACGTGCTCGCGTCCGGCATCATCCAGCGGATCGGGCAGCCCGAGAGCACGCTCGACCACAAGTTCGGCGACCAGACCCGCCACGATGACCACGGCTTCCCGAACCATGCCAGGGCGCTGGCGCACCTCGTCCGCGTGTTCAACGAGGTTGGTCCGAATCTGGCGGACGTGGTCGCGGTCGGGCACCGCACCGTCCATGGCGGCGAAGCGTTCCGCGAGACGGTGGTGATCGACGACGAGGTGCTGGCCAAGCTGCGCGAACTCAGCCCGCTGGCGCCGCTGCACAACCCGCCGGGCATCGCGGGCATCGAGGCGGCCCGCGAGGTACTGCCGGACGTCCCGCACGTGGCGATCTTCGACACCGCGTTCTTCGCGACCTTGCCGGCCGAGGCGTACACGTACGCGATCGACGCCGAGCTGGCCGCTGAACACGGCATCCGAAAGTACGGCTTCCACGGCACGTCGCACAGCTTCGTGTCCAAGAAGGTCGCCGAATACCTCGGACGCGACCTCGGTTCGCTGAAGCAGATCGTCTGCCACCTGGGCAACGGTGCGTCGATCTCGGCGATCGACGGCGGCGTCGCGGTGGAGACGTCCATGGGACTGACGCCGCTGGCCGGCCTGGTGATGGGCACTCGGTCCGGCGACGTCGACCCCGGCCTGCACGCGTTCCTTGGCCGGACACTCGGGCTCGATCTGGGTGGCGTGGACGATCTGCTGAACAAGAAGAGCGGGATGCTCGGCCTGGTCGGGGTGACCGATTTCCGCGATCTCGGCGAGCTGATCGACGCCGGGGACGCCAAGGCGCAGCTGGCTATGGACGTCTATGTGCACCGGCTCGTGTTCTACATCGGCGCCTACCACGCGCTGCTCGGCGGACTGGACGCGCTGACGTTCACCGCCGGAGTGGGTGAGAACGACGACCTGGTGCGACGCCTGGTGGTGAGCCGTCTGGGAGCCCTCGGCATCGAGCTGGACTCGGACGCCAACCAGGTACGCGCCAAGCACCCCCGAACGATCTCCACCCCGGCTTCAAAGGTGACCGTGCTGGTCGTCCCAACGAACGAAGAGCTGGCCATGGCCCGCGAGACCAAGACCGCCATCAGCTGAGTCCGTCAGGCTTGAGCTGCTAACCGGTCCCTGAGGAGCGTTGTGAGGAACGAGCAGCGCGCCGCGTTGGGCCGCTGACACCGAAGTGTCGGGTCCGGCGCTGACCAACCCTCAGTCGTTCCCGACGGCGGTCGAGGAGTGAGTTGTCCACAGCGGTTGTCCACAGTGGGGATAACTACACGGGTGTGATTAGCGTCCCTGGCAGCCGGTCCAGTGCGCGGTCCGCTGTCCGACCGCGGCTTCACGTCCGCGGTCGGCCCGCTCCGTCCGCACAAGAACTAATTGTTCGGCTGCACCGGCCGGGAGTAGCTTCCGACCTGAGCGGCTCACCCCTGCCGGTGTCGTTGCGAGGACGTATTGTCCATGGACGAGGACTTCTTCACGGCACGGGAGGGTGAGACCCCGGCCCCGATTGCTGCGGTCCCGGTGACTTGTCGGCAAGCGTCTCTACCGTAGGCAGTACGCCACCTTGTTCCCGGGACGGCAGATCCCAGCCACCATCTAGGGTCCCTGCGCCACTAACGACCTACACCCCGAACGCAAGGCACGCGTAGGTCGGCATCGATCCTGGGGTTGTCAAACACTCACCGCCCGGCAACCAGGCGGACGAAGTCGGCGACGTCGTCGAG
>JAKOQD010000071.1 GCA_029778515.1 Actinomycetes bacterium | reverse complement strand
GGTGAATCGCGACCGCGGCCACCACACCAGGCTGGGTGTCAGCCAGAGCGATCGCTTGCCGCGAAGAGACAACGTCGGTGCCCACTTCGACGATCCGGGTTACGTTCACCGAACGAGCAGCGGCAAGGATGTGCTCAAGCGAGAGCTTGCTGTACTCCGTTGTACTACCGGCGTGGGTGTGGGCGTCGGTAGTGGGCACGGGCAGCGACTCGGGGCGCAGCGGCAGATTGAGGTGGGCGAGGGCTTCGTCAAGCTCAGCCAGCGTGCTGCCCGCACCCGGCTGATCGAGCTTGTCGAGATCCACCGACGGGGAACCGAATTCGTCAGCCATCGGCATCCTTTCGCGCGGCGAGCGCCGCCTGGTAGAGCGCTTTGCGGGACAGTCCGGCGTCCGCAGCCACAGCGGCGACCGCAGCTGAGAACGGTTCCCCACCGGCCACTCTTTCGGAAACCAGCGGCAACGCGTCCGCCACCGTGACCGCCGCAGCGGCGGCCCCCGAGATCACCACCGTGATCTCACCGCGCACGCCAGCGGACGCCCAAGCCGCGAGCTCGGCCAAAGACCCCCGCCGGGTCTCCTCATAGGTCTTGGTCAGCTCCCGGCTAACCGCCGCCAGCCGGTCGTCCCCGAACGCAGCACGCGCGTCCGCCAGGAAATCGGCAAGCCGATGCGGGGCCTCGAAGAACACCATGGTGCGCGCCTCGGTGGCCAGCTCGGCCAACCGACGTCGCCGCTCGCCACCCTTTCGCGGCGGGAACCCCTCGAAGCAGAACCGGTCGGTCGGCAGGCCGCTCAACGCCAGCGCCACCAGCACCGCGGACGGTCCGGGCAACACCCGCACCGGCAACCCCGCCGCAGTCGCCGCGGCCACCACCCGATAGCCCGGATCGGACACCGTCGGCATCCCCGCGTCGCTCACCACCACGACGCGCAGTCCGTCCCGCAGCGCGGCCAGCAGCTCGTCCACCCGAGAAGCCTCGTTGCCGTCGAAATAGGAAACCACCCGAGCTCTGGTCGAGATCTCCAGCCGGGAAACCAAGTCGCGCAGCCGTCGGGTGTCCTCCGCAGCGATCAGATCGGCACCGGCGAGCGCTTCTAGCAAGGCCGCGGAGGCGTCCGAGACATTGCCGATCGGGGTGCCGGCCAGCACCAGCACACCCCCAGCCAACCTGTCGTCCACCCGTGCAGTATCCCCGATCCGCGCGCGTGCGGCATGCCTACCCGGACGCCCACCTAGGATGTGCGAGTGACCGAAGCCGAATGGGGGCCGGACGCGAACGCGTCCCGTGGCGAGCCGAGCCACCCTGAAACTCGGTTGGTAGCGGACGTCACCGAGGAAGCCGCGGACGCCGATGAGCAAGCCTGGGCCGCAGAACTTGCCGGCCTCGACCAGCCCGACGATTCCGGAGAACCCAAGCGCGCTTGGCCGCGGTTGCGCCGGGCGGTGAACCGCGAGGGCCTCACCACGGTCGAGCGGCTCCGCGACGGGCAGGCCCAGCTTCGCGATCGGGCGCTGGGCTGGGCGGTCACCATCGTGATCACGGTCATCGCCGGACTGCTGCGCTTCCAGGGCCTCGCCTACCCCAACAAGCTGATCTTCGACGAGACCTACTACGCCAAGGACGCCTGGACGCTGCTGCACTTCGGCTACGAGAAGGCCTGGCCGAAGGATCCCAACGACGCGGTCACGTCCGGCGACGTCAACAGCTACCTGACCACCGCCGAGTACGTGGTGCACCCGCCGGTAGGCAAGTGGCTGATCGCGCTCGGCGAGCAGTGGTTCGGCATGAATTCGTTCGGCTGGCGATTCATGCCGTTCGTGTTCGGCACGCTGCTGGTGTTCATCACCATTCGGCTGGCTCGGCGGTTGTCCCGCTCCACGCTCATCGGGGGCATCGCGGGCATCCTGCTGACCCTCGACGGCCTCGCGTTCACCATGTCCCGCACCGCCCTGCTGGACATCTTCCAAGCGTTCTTCCTGGTAGCCGGCGTTGCCTGCGTGGTCGCCGACCGCGACTGGTACCGCCGCTGGTTGGCCGCCCGGCTGGACGCGCTCGGCGTCCCTGACTTCGGCGGACGTTTCGGCCCGATCCTCTGGCTGCGTCCCTGGCGGTTGCTGGCCGGCCTGATGTTCGGCCTCGCGATCGGCACGAAGTGGAACTCAATGTTCGTGCTGGCCGCGATGGGCGTGCTCAGCGTGCTGTGGGACGTGGGCGCGCGCCGGTTGGCCGGGGCTGACTGGCACAGCTGGCTGGCCCTGTTGGTGGACGGCATCCCCGCGTTCGTCCGGATGGTGCTGGTGGCCGTGCTCGTGTACATCGCGAGTTGGTGGGGCTGGCTGACCACGTCCGGGGGGTACTACCGGGATTGGGGCGCAACCCACGCCGACCATCCGTGGACGATCCACCTCGGCGAGATGTGGGCCTCGTTCCTGCACTACCAGCAGGAGATCTTCAACTTCCACACCGGCGAGTACATCAACGGGGTGACCCATTCTTACGCCTCGAACCCGTGGGGCTGGCTGCTGCTGGCGCGGCCCACCGGCTTCGACGCGGTCAACGGCATCAAGCCGGGCGTGGACGGGTGCTGGGCCACCGGCGACGACACCTGCCTGCGGGTGATCTCGGCGATCGGCACCCCGGCGTTGTGGTGGATGGCCGCGCTGGCGCTGGTGGTGGCGATCATCTGGTGGCTCGGCGGACGCGACTGGCGCTTCGGCGTCCCGGTCGTCGCGGCGCTCTCGACTTACGTACCGTGGCTTCTGACCACGGGCGGGCGTCCGCTGTTCTTCTTCTATGCGATCACGATCATCCCGTTCACGGTGATCGCGCTGTCCCTGGTGTTCGGGCTGATCCTTGGGCCGGCCGACAGCCCGAAACGACGGCGCGGAGCGATCATCGTCGGTGTGGCGATGGCGCTGGTGGCGATCAACTTCGCCTACATCTACCCCGTGCTGACCGATCAGATGATGCTCTACAAGGATTGGCTCGCCCGCATGTGGCTGCGCTCCTGGATCTAGGCCCCAACGCTCCCTGAGCCGGGCGTTGGGTCTGAGCCTGACGAACGTTCGCTGAGACTGCCGAAGGGCATCTCACTTTTTCGCGGCCGACGAGCCGGCGTCCGAGTGGCAATAGAGTTCGCACGGCTGCTCGACAAAGGGGAACTCCACCATGGCCTTATGGACGCTGCACGGCGACGGCACTCTGCAACCGGGAGCAGTCGTCGCCCCTGATGAACGCCTCGGTTGGGGCAAGATGTTCGGGCTCGGCGCCCAGCATGTGGTGGCCATGTTCGGCGCCACCTTCCTGGTGCCGCTGATCACCGGCTTCCCGATCCCCGCAACGCTCTTCTTCAGCGGCGTCGGCACGCTGATCTTCCTGCTGATCACCGGCAACAAGCTGCCGAGCTATCTCGGCTCGTCCTTCGCCTTCATCTCGCCGGTGATGGCCTCGAAGGTCGACGGCGACATCGGCAAGGCGCTGTTCGGCATCATGCTGGCCGGCATCCTGCTCGCGATCGTCGGTGCGGTCGTGCACCTGGCCGGCTCGGCGTGGATCGACGCGCTGATGCCGCCGGTGATGACCGGCACGATCGTCATGCTGATCGGCTTCAACCTGGCCAGCGCAGCGTGGGGTGTCAACGAGACGTCCGGTTTCCGCGCCGCGCCGCTCACCGGCTGGATCACGATCGCCGCGATCGTGCTGATCACCGTCTTGTTCCGTGGCTTGATCGGACGGCTCTCGATCCTGCTGGGCGTGCTGGTGGGCTACGTCGCCGCACTATTCCAGGGCCAGGTGGACTTCAAGTCGGTCGGCGAAGCAGCCTGGTTCGGCCTTCCCGCCTTCACCCTGCCGACCCCCGACATCAGCGTCACCGCGCTCTTCCTCCCGGTGGTGCTGGTGCTGATCGCAGAGAACGTCGGACACGTGAAGTCGGTCGCACTGATGACCGGACGCAACTACGACAAGTCCATGGGACGCGCGCTGCTCGCCGACGGCGTGGCCACCACCATCGCCGGTCTCGGCGGCGGCTCCGGCACCACTACCTACGCCGAGAACATCGGCGTGATGGCAGCCACCAAGGTCTATTCGACGGCGCTGTACTGGATCGCCGGCTGCATCGCCATCACGCTCTCGTTCATCCCGAAGTTCGGCTCGGCCATCGCCACGATTCCGGCCGGCGTGATCGGCGCGGCCGGCACCGTGCTCTACGGCATGATCGGCCTGCTCGGCGCCCGGATCTGGATCGAGAACAAGGTCGTCTTCACCAACCCGGTGAACCTGATCCCGGCCGCCGTCGGCCTGATCATGGGCATCGCCGACTTCAACTTCACCATCGGCAACATGACCTTCGGGGGCGTGACCGTCGGCACCGTGACCGCGCTGGCGCTCTTCCACCTGATGAAGGCCATCGCGAAGGCTCGCGGCACTGATCTCGAGGAGCCGGCGATCACCACCGACTTCGAGCCGCAGCACGAGCCGGACGAGGTTCGCTGACCGAGGACGCTCGCTGATTCGGACGGGTCCCAATACCGAGAGCCAGCCTTAGCCGCCGAGAGCTAGCTCTGTGCGCTGGTTCTCGGCGCCAAGGCTGGCTCTCGGAGCTCCGAACGGGTTCGGGAGACTAGACCTCCACCTTGGGTTGGAGGGCGAGCACTGACGCCGGGACGCCGACGCCGACGCGCAGGTCGGGGTTGCGTAGCGGCGCCCCATAGCCGGTGAGCAGCGGCACCACACCGGCCCAGGCGTCGCCGGCCACATCGTCGGGGTCGTCGTCCGGGAAGCCGCCGGCCACCTTCATCGACCAGGTCTCGATCGGCAGAGCGAGCACCATGGTTGCGGCCCGCTCCTTCGCGGTGATCGGACGCACCTCGTCGATCCGTCCAGGCAGGTAGCGGTTCGTGTACGCAGCCAGCGCGGACGCCTTGTCGTCGCCTTCCAGCACCTCACAGACGCCGAACAGGCACGCGCTGCGGTACTGC
>JAKOQD010000363.1 GCA_029778515.1 Actinomycetes bacterium | reverse complement strand
GTAATCCGGGCAGTTCGCGCTGGGCGGATCAAGCCTTCGGGTCCGTCTTCGGGAAGCCGGAGACACCGCGCCAGGCCAGCACGCTCATGATCTTCGAAGCCTGGTCGCGCGGGATCGCTCCCTTCTCGCGCAACCAATAGCGGGCAGCGGTTTGTGCCATGCCGGTCAGTCCCATGGCGACCAGCATGGACTGGTCCTCGGTAAGGCCGGTGTCGGCCGCGATCACGTGGCTGATCGCTTCGGCACAGCGGACGTCGGCGCCCTCGACGATGTCGCGCACGGCCGGCTCGTTGGTCAGGTCGCTCTCAAATACCAGTCGGAAGGCGGCAGACTCGTCGTCCACGAACGCGAAGTAGGCCTCGATCGCGGCGCGCACCCGCAGGTGGTTGTCGTGGGTGCCGTCCAAGGCCGCTTGTACGCGCTTGATCAGGTCCTCGCTCGACTGCTCAAGCAGGGCGAGGTAGAGGTCGAGTTTGCTCGGGAAGTGCTGGTACAAAACCGGCTTGCTGACACCCGCGTTCTCCGCGATCTCGTCCATGGCCGCGGCGTGGTAGCCGTTGCTGACGAACACCTGCTGGGCGCTGGCCAGCAACTGTTCACGGCGCGCCTTGCGGGGCAGCCGGACAGTCTTCCGGGCTCGTTCCACGACCGACATGTGCCTCATGTTACTCACTAGTAACTTTCTCGGGTTGGCTGGTACCGCGGCCCAACTCTAGTGACGGATACGGTGGCGTGGTGGATGTCCGGCCCCGAGTCCCCGGTTCGGACATGCGTGTGGCCGGTACGGACCTGTTCGTCAGGCTGGTCGGTTCGGGTGCTCCGGCGCTTTTCGTCCACGGCCTCGGAGGCAACTCCAGCAACTGGACCGACCTCATGTGGCTGCTGTCCGATGACGTCCACGCGGTGGCCCCGGACCTGCCCGGTTTCGGCCGCAGCGGGCCTGCCGCCTCCGGTGTGTACAGCCCGCAGGGGCAGGCGGATTTCCTGGCTGAGTTCGTAGAGCGCACGTTCGCCGAACCCGTGCATCTGTTCGGCAACTCCATGGGCGGGGCGATCAGCCTGCAGTTGGCAGGCCGGCATCCGGAACTGGTGCGATCGCTGACGCTGGTATCACCGGCGCTGCCGGACCTCATGCCGATGCGCACGAACATCCAGTTGCCGATCATCGCGCTGCCGGGAGTGGGCGATCGGGTCGCGACCAGAATCGCCAAACTGCCCGTGGAGCGGCGCGTCCAGGCGACGCTCAACATGGTGTACGCCGACCCGGCCAGTGTGCCGCCGCAGCGGGTGCGGGAGGCGCAGGAGGACGCGGCGCTGCTGGCGACCACGCCGTGGGTAGGGACCGCGCTGCAAGCTGCCCTGCGCGGGATCCTGGCCACCTACTTCGACCGCGGGCCGGATGCGCCGTGGAAACTGGCCGAGCGGGTCAAGGTGCCGGTCCTATTGATCTACGGGCAGCAGGACAAGCT
>JAKOQD010000010.1 GCA_029778515.1 Actinomycetes bacterium | reverse complement strand
ACCGTGGCCAGCCTGGTCAAGTCCCGGCGCAGCGACGCACTACCCGAGTAGGGTCGGCTGGAATCCGTCCGCGCCGGTCACCCAGTCCGGAGTGCCGCGTCCGCTGAGCCAAGCCCAGAGCCGGACGTCACTGCCGCTGACCACCAACCGGTCCGCGCCGTGGCCGAGTTCGGTCACCAGGGAATCGGCCTCGATCCGGAGCGCGGGGAGTTCGGCGTCCTGCAGGCAGTCGATGACCCAGCGCAGTAACCAGGCCGCTGCCGCCGGATCGATCAGTTCGGGTACGAAATCGAAGTCGAGGTCGAGATGGTGGATGCAGACCTCGTGCAGCCGGGCCAGGGCCAGTGCCGAGAGGGGGTGCCTGCGACCGTGGATGTCCACCTCGTGGTCCCAGTCGGTGGTGCCGTCGGTGATCCGGTGCAACGCCCCGGCGCTGGTGTCGAGATCGATCTGCAGGGCGAGCCCGTCGCGGTCCGCCCCTACCTCCAGCGCCGCGATCCGATCGCTGCGGACCGCCGGCGCGGGTTGGGGCACGCCGGCGGAGACAGCTTCGAGCACCCCTCGGACGTGGTCGGCGTTGCGCGCCAGATGAGTGGCTACGTGCGCCCGGCTCCAGCCGGGAAGCGTGGTCGGCGCGTGCCAGGAATCGTCGTCCAGCACGATCGTGTAGCCCAGCAGACGCTGCGTCGCCTCGGCCTGCCAACGGTGCACATCGTCGGTCGGAACCGTGCCGATGTGCCATTTCATGTGACCAACCTACGGGTCAGGGGCTTCGGGAGCCACCCCCGGAACGCTGGCGCGAGCTGTGTCGGAACCACCATCTAGCATGTTCGACGTGACTGACCGGCTGATCGTGCGCGGAGCGCGCGAGCATAACCTCCGAAACATCAACCTCGACCTACCCCGGGACGCGATGATCGTGTTCACGGGCCTCTCCGGCTCGGGCAAGTCGAGCCTCGCCTTCGACACGATCTTCGCCGAAGGGCAGCGGCGCTACGTCGAGAGCCTCTCCGCCTACGCCCGGCAGTTCCTCGGCCAAATGGACAAGCCCGACGTCGACTTCATCGAAGGCCTGTCCCCAGCGGTCTCGATCGACCAGAAGTCCACCAGCCGGAACCCTCGCTCCACGGTCGGCACCATTACCGAGATCTACGACTACCTCCGCCTGCTCTATGCCCGGGTCGGCCGGCCCCACTGCCCCGAGTGCGGTGAGCCGATCAGCCGGCAGTCGCCGCAGCAGATCGTCGACCGGCTGATGGGGCTACCTGAGGGCACCCGGTTCCAGGTGCTCGCGCCGGTCGTCCGCGGGCGTAAGGGTGAGTACGTCGACCTGTTCGCACAGCTCGCTGGTCAGGGGCTCTCCCGCGTCCGAGTGGACGGGGAAGTGCACCAGTTGCTGCAGCCCCCCACGCTCGCCAAGCAGAAAAAGCACAACATCGACGTGATCGTCGACCGGTTGGCGGCCAAGCCCAGCATCAAGCAGCGGCTCACCGACTCGGTGGAGACTGCACTCGGTCTGGCCGGCGGAGTGGTGGCCATCGACTTCGTCGACCTGGACGACCACGACCCGAAGCGAGAACGCCGCTACTCAGAGCGGCTGGCCTGCCCCAACGAGCACGACATCTCGGTTGAGGAACTCGAGCCGCGGCAGTTCTCTTTCAACGGGCCGTGGGGTGCCTGTCCAGCCTGTTCCGGGCTGGGCACGCGGATGGAAGTGGACGTCGACCTGGTGGTGCCCGATCCAAGCAAGACCCTCGCGCAGGGCGCAATCACGGTCTGGACCACGCCCTACGTGGCGGGCTACTTCCAGAGCCTGTTCAAAGCACTCGGGGCACAGGAGGGCTTCTCGGTCGATACCCCGTGGGAGGAGTTGCCCAGCCGCGCCCAGAGCCTGCTGCTGATGGGCGCGCCGCACGCGATCACCGTGCACGCCACCTCGCGGCACGGACGCGAGCACAGCTATCGCGCCAAGTACGAGGGTGCGTTGCCCTACATCCGGCGGCGGCACGCCGAGGCCGAATCGGAGAACTCGCGGGAACGCTTCGCGGGCTACATGCGGGAAGTGCCCTGCCTCACCTGTAACGGCGCCCGGTTGAAGCCCAGTTCACTGGCAGTGACCATCGACGGACGCAACATCGCCGAGGTGTCAGCCATGTCTATCGACGAGGTGGCCGGGTTCATGCGCGGTCTCAAACTGCCCGAGCGGGAGGCCCAGATCGCCGAGCGGGTGGTCAAGGAGGTCAACGAGCGGCTGCGGTTCCTACTAGACGTCGGCCTGGACTACCTGTCGCTGGCGCGTCCGGCGGGCAGCCTTTCCGGCGGGGAGGCGCAGCGGATTCGGTTGGCCACCCAGATCGGTTCCGGTCTGGTCGGCGTGCTCTATGTTCTGGACGAGCCATCCATCGGCCTGCACCAGCGGGACAACCGAAGACTGATCGACACCCTCGTGCGGCTCCGCGACCTTGGCAACACCCTGATCGTGGTCGAGCATGACGAGGACACCATCCGCACAGCCGACTGGGCGGTCGACATCGGCCCGGGTGCGGGGGAGCATGGCGGCGAGGTGCTCGTGTCCGGGCCGGTGGCCGAACTCCTGGCGCACCCGACCTCGCTGACCGGCGCCTACCTGGCCGGACGCCGGCGCATCCCCATGCCGAGCCGGCGACGTCCGGCCACTGGCAAGGCGATCACGGTGCACGGCGCGGCCGAACACAACCTGCGCAATGTGACGGTCGAGTTCCCGCTCGGCCAGTTGATCGCGGTCACCGGCGTCTCCGGATCGGGCAAGTCCTCGCTGGTGAACAGCATCCTGTACACAGCGCTGGCGAAGAAGTTGTACAACGCGCACACCGTTCCCGGACGGCACCGCACGATCACGGGCATCGAGCACATCGACAAGAGCATCCATGTCGACCAGTCACCGATCGGGCGGACGCCGCGGTCGAACCCGGCCACCTACACCGGCGTGTTCGACCACATCCGTCGGCTGTTCGCAGAGACTCCCGAGGCCAAGGTGCGGGGCTACCAGCCGGGACGGTTCTCCTTCAACGTGAAGGGCGGGCGCTGCGAGAACTGCGCCGGCGACGGCACCATCAAGATCGAGATGAACTTCCTGCCGGACGTCTACGTGCCCTGCGAGGTCTGCCACGGCGCCCGGTACAACCGGGAGACGCTGGAGGTGCACTACAAGGGCAGGACGATCGCCGAGGTGCTGGACATGCCGATCGAGGAGGGCGTGGACTTCTTCGGCGCCATTCCGGCGATCGCCCGGCACCTGCGCACCCTGGTGGATGTCGGGCTCGGCTATGTGCGGCTCGGACAGCCAGCCACCACGCTGTCGGGCGGGGAGGCCCAGCGGGTGAAGCTGGCTGCCGAACTCCAGAAGCGGTCCACCGGGCGCACGATCTATGTGCTGGACGAGCCCACCACCGGCTTGCACTTCGAGGACATCCGCAAGCTGCTCCAAGTGCTCCAGTCGCTGGTCGACAAGGGCAACACGGTGGTCGTGATCGAACACAATCTCGACGTGATCAAAGCGGCCGACTGGGTGATCGACCTCGGCCCTGAAGGCGGTTCTCGCGGCGGCATGGTCGTTGCCGAGGGCACACCCGAGCAGGTCGCCGACAACCCGGCGTCGTTCACCGGAGCGTTCCTGAAAGCGGTGCTGGACGGCCAGCGCGTACCTGTGGGCGAATCGGAACCAGCCCTGCTCGCCTAGGAGCCTGTTAAGAGATGCTCAGGCTGTTGCCGTTCACGGTGACCGTGGCCTTGGTGAGTCCCTTGGTGGCCGGACCGGTGAGTACCGAGCCGTCGGCGAGAGAGAAGGTGCTGCCGTGGCGTCCGCAGATGATCGCGGCGTCGCTGACGTCCTGCACGGGCAGGTTCTGGTGGGTGCACAGGTAGCTGAACGCCTGGAAGTCGCCCTCGGTGGCCTGCGTCACCACGTACTGGCCGACGATCTTCCCACCGCCAATGGGCACATCGGCCGCGCTTACGGTGTTCCCATCGGCCGCGGCGCCACCGGACGCGCCCCCGCCGGCTGCTTCCGTTCCGGAACTCGACGGCGCACAGCCCGACAGGCAGACCGCGAGGGTGGTGCCGCCGATCGTGATCAGCGCGGCGCGTCGGGACGGAAGCGGGTTGGTCATCGGAGCTCCTTTTAGTTGCCGTTTCAACAGTCTAGGGTCGGCGGGTTCGTGCTGGCTGTGGTTAGGCTGTGAATGCTCCGTCCTTTCAAGCCGTCGTTTCGGCTGGTCGAGCTTGTCGAGACCCCTCGTCAAGCTCAGGGATCGCTGATCAGGCTCGGGGACCGTTCCGTCGGCGGTGGTGCCTATGCTGACTGACGTGCCGGAACGTCCGGTGGGAGGGGAGGTGGTCGTGGCTGATCCGGCCAGCTACCGTCCCGCGCCCGGCACCATTCCGACCGGACCGGGCGTGTACCGCTTCAGTGACCGTGAAGGTCGCGTGATCTACGTCGGCAAGGCCATCAACCTGCGTCAGCGGCTCAACTCGTACTTCGCCGACCCGTCCGCGCTGCATTTCCGTACCCAGACCATGGTGCGCACCGCTGCTGGGGTCGAATGGACGCTGGTGCGCAACGAACTCGAAGCCCTTCAGCTTGAGTACACCTGGATCAAGCAGTTCGACCCGCGCTTCAACGTCAAGTACCGCGACGACAAGTCCTACCCTTGGGCCGCGGTCACCTGGTCGGAAGAGTTCCCCAGGGTCTTCGTGGGCCGCGGCAGCAAGCGCAAGGGCGTCCGCTACTTCGGTCCGTATGCCCAGGCCTGGGCCATCCGGGACACGATCGATTCGCTGCTGCGGGTCTTCCCGATGCGGTCCTGTACCAACGGCGTCTTTCGCAGCGCCCGCTCCAGCGGCCGACCGTGCCTGATGGGCTACATCGGCAAGTGCGCCGCCCCTTGTGTGGACCGGATCGACCCGGACGCTCACCGGGTGCTCGTCGAGGACGTCTGCGACTTCCTCGCCGGACGGACGGCAGCGCTCACCCGGCGCCTCGAAGCCGAGATGCGGATCGCGGCCACCAACCTCGAATACGAGCGCGCCGCCGTGATCCGCGACCAACTGGTAGCGCTCAAGCAGGCCAGCGAGCGCAATGCGATAGTGCTCGGCGACGGCACGGACGCCGACGTCATTGCCCTGGCCGAGGACCCACTCGAGGTCGCCGTCCAGGTCTTCAACGTGCGGGACGGACGCGTGCGCGGCGAACGCGGCTGGGTGGCCGAGCGCAGCGACGATGCCGACACCGGCCGGCTGCTGGAACAGTTCCTGCTGCAGCTCTACGCAGAGGACGCCGAGTCGATTCCGCCCGAGATCCTGCTGCCGGCCCTACCCACGTCGCCAGAGGTCTTGGCCCAACTGCTGGGCGACGAGCGCGGCACCAAGGTGAAGCTGAAGGTACCCAAGCGCGGCGATCGAGCCGCGCTGCTGGAGACCGCAGCCCGGAATGCAACGGACGCGCTGACGCTGCACAAGGTGCGCCGGGCCAGCGACCTGTCCACCCGCAACCGGGCACTGGAGGAACTGCAGGAGGCCCTCGGCCTGCCCGAAGTGCCGCTGCGGATCGAGTGCTACGACATCTCGCACACTCAGGGCAGCGAGGTGGTCGGCTCGATGGTCGTCTTCGAGGACGGTCTGGCGCGCAAGAGCGAATACCGAAGGTTCATCATCCGCACCGTCGAGGGCAGCAACGACGTCGGTGCGATGCGCGAGGTGATCACCCGCCGGTTCAACCGGCTGCTCGCCGAGAACGAGCGCACCGGCGAGGAGTCCGGGCCGCTGCTGGTCGACCCGACCACTGGCGCGCCGCGTAAGTTCGCCTACCTGCCGGGACTGGTTGTGGTGGATGGCGGCGCTCCCCAGGTGGCCGCAGCCCAGGCTGCGCTGAGTGAACTCGGCATTCAGAACGTCGCACTTTGCGGCCTCGCCAAGAAACTGGAGGAGGTCTGGCTGCCTGGTGAGGAGTACCCGCTGATCCTGCCGCGCGCCAGCGAGGGGCTGTACCTGCTGCAGCGGGTCCGCGACGAGGCGCACCGCTTCGCGATCACCCACCATCGCAGCCGTCGCAGCGCGTCCATGGTCGAGTCTGCGCTGGACGACGTCCCCGGGCTGGGGGAGATCCGGCGCAAGGCCCTGTTGAAGTACTTCGGCTCGCTGCGAAAGCTGCGGGCGGCAACGGTCGAGCAACTGGCCGAGGTACCCGGCGTCGGCCTGAAGACCGCAGCCGCGGTGAAGGAGGCGCTTGCTCAGCATGAGCCGGCCGAGGCGATCAACCTGACCACCGGCGAGATCATCCAGACCTGACCGGTGTGGACGCAGCGGCGGTGATAATGAAGCCATGCAATCGACGCCCGCAGTCCGACTACTGGTGCTGACCGGCCTTTCCGGATCCGGGAAGCGGACCGCAGGGCACACCCTCGAAGACCTTGGCTGGCTGGTGGTGGACAACCTGCCGCCGAGCCTGCTGCCCGACCTGATCGAGGTGAGCCGGCAGCGCGAGTTCAACCGCGTGGCCGTGCTGCTGGACGTCCGCAGCCGGTCGGAGTTCCAGCAGATTCCGGAAGCGTTCGCCACTCTCGGTGAAGCCGGAATCGTGCCGCAGATCGTGTTCATCGATGCCAGCGACGAGACGATCGTGCGCCGGCAAGAGTCGGTACGCCGGCCGCTCCCACTGCAGGGCCCCGGACGCATCCTTGACGGCATCCGCCGCGAGCGCGAGTTGCTGGCCGGCCTGCGAGCCAGCGCCGACCTGGTCATCGACACCAGCGCGCTGAACGTGCATGACCTAGCCGCCAGGGTCACGGTGGCCTTCGCGGACGAGGACGAGGCGCAACTCAAGCTCACTCTGCTGTCGTTCGGCTTCAAGAACGGCATCCCGATCGACGCCGACATCGTGCTGGACGTGCGCTTCCTGCCGAACCCGCACTGGGTGCCGGCCCTGCGTCCGCAGTCGGGCCTGTCGCAGCCCGTGGCCCACTACGTGCTTGGCCAACCTGATGCGGAACCCTTCCTCGACCATGTGCTCGGCATGATCCGGCTGATGATCCCGGGCTACGTCCGCGAAGGCAAGCGGCACGCCATGGTGGCGATCGGCTGCACCGGCGGCAAGCATCGTTCGACCGCGATCGTGGAGGAGATCGCCCGTCGCCTGGCCGTGGACGGGACCCCGGCCGAGGTGGTCCACCGCGATCTGGGCAGGGAATGAACTTCACCAAACCGCCGGCGGTGGTTGCCTTCGGTGGGGGACACGGACTCGCGGCCAGCCTGAGTGCACTGCGCCAGCTGACCCATCGGCTGACCGCGGTGGTGACGGTCGCCGACGACGGTGGATCCTCGGGCCGGCTCCGCGACGAGTTCCCGATCCTGCCGCCAGGCGACCTGCGCATGGCGCTCGCCGCGCTCTGCGGAGATGACGAGGTCGGTCGTGCGTGGGCCGAGGTGCTCCAATCACGGTTCCCTGGCGAGGGTCCATTGGGCGGGCACAGCATCGGCAACCTGCTGATCGCCGGGCTCTGGCAGCAGCGTGCCGACCCGGTAGCCGGCCTGGACATGGTGGCGTCCATGCTGCACGTCGAGGGTCGGGTGCTGCCGATGGCAGCGGTTCCGCTGGTGATCGAGGCGGACGTGATCGGCGCCGACCCCGAGTACCCAGACGACACCATGGTGGTGGTGGGCCAGGAAGAGGTTGCCCTGGCCAATGGCGACATCGGGGACGTCCGGCTGGTGCCGGCCAACCCGCCGGCCGTGCCTGAGGCGCTGCGCGCGATCGCCGAAGCCGACCACCTGGTGTTCGGGCCCGGGTCCTGGTACTCCTCGGTGATCCCGCACGTGCTCGTCCCCGAACTGCTGGATGCGATCCTCGCCTCGCCGGCGCAGCGCATCCTCACGCTCAACCTGGTGCCGACCGCGGACGAGACGCCGGCCTACACCGCGTCCCGGCATGTGGAGGTGCTGGCCGAGCACGCACCGGGCCTTCGCCTGGACGCGGTGGTCGCCGATCCTTCGTTCGCGGACGGGGACACGCACCTGGCAACCTACGTCCGCTCCCTCGGCGCCCGCCTGGTGGTGGCACCGGTGCGGATGCGGGACGGTTCCCCCCGGCACGATCCGCACCTGCTGTCCGCGGTGTATGCCGGGATCATGGGTCTGTAAGCTGAGCCCCACTCCCACCCAGGCTCGATCGAGAGGTAGCAGCGCGCAGATGGCGATGACGCAGCAGGTGAAGGCCGAACTGGCCACCCTCGAGGTGACCAAGCCGGAGCTTCGCAGGGCCGAAGTCGCCGCGTTGCTGCGCTTCGCCAACGGCCTGCACATCGCCGGCGGACGGATTGTGGTCGAGGCGGAACTCGACACCGGCGCTGCGGCCCGCCGCCTGCGCACGGCGATCGGCGACCTGTTCGGGTTCAACTGTGAGTTCGTGGTGATCGCCGGCAGTGGCCTGCGCCGCGGTGCGCGCTACCTCGTGCGCCTGATCCGCGACGGTGAAGCTCTGGCCCGCCAGACCGGACTGATCGATTCCCGCGGCCGCCCCGTCCGCGGCCTGCCGGTGCAGGTGGTCAGCGGTGGCCTGGACGTCTCCGTCGCTGCCTGGCGCGGGGCCTTCCTCGCCCACGGCTCGCTCACCGAGCCGGGCCGGTCGATGGCGCTGGAAGTCACCTGCCCTGGATCGGAGGCCGCGCTCGCGCTGGTCGGCGCGGCCCGTCGGCTCGGGATCAGCGCCAAGGCGCGGGAGGTCCGGGGCATCGACCGAGTGGTGATCCGGGACGGGGACGCGATCGCGGCGATGCTTACCCGGCTTGGCGCGCACGAGTCCGTCCTTGCCTGGGAGGAGCGCCGGATGCGCCGGGAGGTGCGGGCGTCCGCCAATCGGCTGGCCAACTTCGACGATGCCAACCTGCGCCGCTCGGCTCGGGCGGCGGTGGCGGCCGGTGCCCGGGTGAAGCGGGCACTCGAGATCCTGGGCGACGACATTCCCGAGCACCTGCTGGAGGCCGGCCGACTGCGGCTGGACAACAAGCAGGCGAGCCTTGAGGAACTCGGCCAGCTGCACGTCCCGCCCTTGACCAAGGACGCAGTTGCCGGCCGGATCCGGCGGCTGCTGGCCACCGCGGACAAGCGCGCGGCAGAGCTCGGCATTCCGAACACTGAGGTCGGCCTGAGCCCCGAGATGTTAGACGACGACGGATAACCGGCGTCAGCCGGTTGTCCGGAGGAGTCTCGACGGACAGCGCGCCAGCGCTGTCCGGAATAGACGACGACGCTTGTTGGGGTCAGCCGGTTGTCCGGAGGAGTCTCGACGGACAGCGCGCCAGCGCTGTCCGGAATAGACGACGACGCTTGATGGGGCCAGCCGGTTATCCGGAGGAGTCTCGACGGACAGCGCGCCAGCGCTGTCCGGAATAGACGACGACGCTTGTTGGGGTCAGCCGGTTATCCGGAGGAGTCTCGACGGACAGCGCGCCAGCGCTGTCCGGAATAGACGACGACGGATAACCGGCGTCAGCTGGACCCGGAACTAGGGTCACTGGATCGAGCCGGATCTGCACGTTGTTTCGGATCCTCGACAGCGGCAACCGACGCTCCTTCGAACCGCTAGGGTGGACGTTGTAAGCCGGCTGGTCAAGCGCTGGCCGATGCATATCAGTCGAAGAAGGAGATCCTCTAAACATGACCGTCAAGGTTGGCATCAACGGCTTCGGCCGGATCGGCCGTAACTACTTCCGCGCCCTGGTGGCATCTGGCGCCGATCTCGATGTGGTGGCCGTCAACGACCTCACCGACAACAAGACCCTCGCGCACCTGCTGAAGTACGACTCGATCCTGGGCCGCTTCCCCGGTGAGGTCTCCTACGACGACGACGCCCTCTGGGTGAACGGCAAGGAGATCAAGGCTTTCGCTGAGCGCGATCCGTCCGCGCTGCCGTGGGGCGAGCTGGGCGTCGACATCGTGATCGAGTCCACCGGCTTCTTCACCGACGCGACCAAGGCCAAGGCCCACATCGACGCCGGCGCCAAGAAGGTCCTGATCTCCGCTCCGGCGAAGAACGAGGACATCACCATCGTGATGGGCGTGAACGACGACAAGTACGACGCCGCCGTGCACAACATCATCTCGAACGCGTCCTGCACCACGAACTGCCTGGCCCCGATGGCCAAGGCGCTGAACGACGGTCTGGGCATCGTCAAGGGTCTGATGACCACGATCCACGCCTACACCCAGGACCAGAACCTGCAGGACGGCCCGCACAGCGACCTGCGTCGCTCCCGCGCCGCCGCCCTGAACATGGTCCCGACCACCACCGGTGCGGCCAAGGCCGTCTCGCTGGTGCTGCCCGAGCTCAAGGGCAAGCTGGACGGCTACGCGATGCGCGTCCCGACCCCGACCGGTTCGGCCACCGACCTCACTTTCGAGGCCGCCCGTGAGACCACCGTCGAGGAGGTCAACGCGATCGTCAAGGCTGCTGCAGAGAACGGCCCGATGAAGGGTTTCCTGGTCTACACCGAGGACGAGATCGTGTCCAAGGACATCGAGACCGACCCCGCGTCCTGCGTGTTCGACGCCAAGCTCACCAAGGTGATCGGCAACCAGGTCAAGGTGCTTGGCTGGTACGACAACGAGTGGGGCTACTCCAACCGCCTGGTCGACCTGACCGCGCTGGTCGGCTCGAAGCTCTGATCTGACCAAACAGCTGTGCAACGGGCCGGCTCGCGTCATCAGACGCGGGTCGGCCCGTTGCTTAGTAACCGACAGAAAGGCTAGACGTGAAGTCTGTATCCGACCTCGGTGACCTGAGGGGCAAGCGGGTTCTGATCCGCTGCGATTTCAACGTGCCGCTCGATGGCGACACCATCACCGACGATGGCCGCATCAAGGCAGCGCTGCCCACCCTTACCCAGCTGGTCGAGGCCGGCGCCAGGGTCGTGGTCATGGCTCATCTTGGCCGCCCCAAGGGCAAGGTCAACCCTGAATTCTCGCTCGCCCCGGTAGCCAAGCGGCTGGGCGAGCTGATCGAGGCACCGGTCGTGCTCGCGGCCGACGTGGTCGGTGACTCGGCCGCAGCCACGGTAGCCGGGCTCGGCGAAGGCGAGATCGCACTGCTGGAGAACGTCCGCTACGAGCCGGCCGAGGAGTCCAAGGTGGACGCCGAGCGCGCCGAGCTGGCCGCAAAGTACGCGGCTCTCGCCGACGTCTTCGTCTCCGACGGCTTCGGCGTGGTGCACCGCAAGCAGGCGTCCGTCTACGACGTGGCGAAGCTGCTGCCGAGCGCTGCCGGCGCGCTGGTGAAGAAGGAAGTCGAAGTCCTCAAGCGCCTGACCGAGGCTCCCGAGCGGCCCTACGTGGTGGTGCTAGGCGGCGCGAAGGTGGCCGACAAGCTCGGCGTCATCGACAACCTGCTCAAGGTGGCCGACACGCTGGTGATCGGCGGCGGCATGGCCTACACCTTCCTGAAGGCCTTGGGCCACGAAGTGGGCATCTCGCTGCTGGACGCCGAGAAGGTCGACGTCTGCGCCGACTACCTCAAGCAGGCCGAGGCTGCCGGCAAGCAGATCCTGCTGCCGGTCGACGTCCGCGTGGTAGCAGAGCTGGACATTCCGGCTCGCACGTCCAGCAAGGTCACCATCGTAGCCGCGGACGCGATCCCGGCCGATCAGGAGGGCGCCGACATCGGCCCCGAGACCGAGGCCATCTTCGCCGAGGCCATCACCGGCGCGGCGACGATCTTCTGGAACGGTCCGATGGGCGTCGCGGAGATTCCCGAGCTTGCCAGCGGCACCGAGGCGGTGGCGAAGGCCCTCGCGGCCTCGTCCGGCTTCTCGGTGGTGGGCGGCGGCGACTCTGCGGCTGCGGTGCGGAACCTCGGCTTCGCCGACGACCAGTTCGGGCACATCTCGACCGGCGGCGGCGCATCGCTTGAATACCTCGAGGGCAAGGTGCTCCCGGGTCTGGCTGTTCTGGATGAGGAGAACTGACAATGGCACGCAAGCCGCTGATGGCCGGCAACTGGAAGATGAATCTGAATCACGTCGAGGCCACCGGGCTGGTGCAGAAGCTGGCCTGGACGTTGACGGACGCGAAGTACGACCCGGAGAGGTCCGAGGCAGCCGTGATCGTGCCGTTCACCGACATCCGCACCGTGCAGACCCTGGTCGAGGGCGACAAGCTGCCGCTGAAGTTCGGCGCTCAGGACGTGTCGGTGCACGCGTCCGGTGCCTACACCGGTGAGATCTCGGCGGAGATGCTGGCCAAGCTGAACTGCGCCTACGTGGTGGTCGGCCACTCCGAGCGTCGCGAGTACCACGGCGAGACCGACGAGCTGATCGGCGAGAAGGCGAAGGTCGTGTTCGCGGCCGGCATGACGCCGATCGTGTGCTGCGGCGAGGTGCTCGACATCCGCAAGGAAGGCACCCATGTGCCGTTCGTGCTGGGCCAGGTCGAGGCCTGCCTGGACGGGCTCACGGCCGAGCAGGTGGCGGCCATGGTGATCGCCTACGAGCCGGTCTGGGCGATCGGCACCGGCGAGGTGGCCACCCCGGAGGACGCGCAGGAGGTCTGCGGGGCCATTCGCGGCTACGTCGCCGAGACTTTCGGGGTCGAGGCCGGCGAAGCCGTCCGGATCCAGTACGGCGGCTCGGTGAAGGCGAACAACATCGTCGAGATCATGGCGAAGCCCGACGTGGACGGCGCCCTGGTCGGCGGGGCGAGCTTGAACGCGGACGAGTTCGCGAAGATCGTGATGTTCTATTCCGTGATCTGACCCATCCGCCGAGGGCCAGCGTAAGCGTCGAGAACCAGCCTTTAGAACTGGTTCTCGACGTCCAAGGCTGGCCCTCGGCGCATTCTCGGGGGCGGACGGACGGCATGGCCGACCAGCGGGGCCGGCGTTTCGTCGCTCGGGTGCTCGGTGAGTTAAGATTCTGCGCGTGACTCAGCTGCCCTTGATGACCTGGCCGATCGTGACGCTTTCGGTCGTCCTGATCCTCACCAGCATCGTCCTCGCCCTGTTCATCCTGCTGCACAAGAGCCGGGGCGGCGGCATGTCCGACCTGTTCGGCGGCGGCATGACCACCGGCATGGGCGGCACCTCCGTGGCCGAGCGGAATCTCGACCGGCTGACCGTCATCGTCGGCCTCGTCTGGCTGGCCAGCATCATCGGATTGCTGGTGCTCTACCGATTCTTCCCCGAGATCGGGACCCTGGGCTGAGCCCCCAAAACACCTAGCAAGGAGAAGTCAGTGGCTGGTGGAAGTGCGATTCGGGGCAGCCGCGTCGGCGCGGGTCCGATGGGTGAGGCGGAGCGGGGTGACGCCGCTCCACGGCTCTACGTCTCGTTCTTCTGCGCGAACCGGCATGAGACGCGTCCGGCGTTCGCCGCGGACGCGGTGGTTCCGGAAACCTGGGATTGCCCCCGCTGCGGATTGCCGGCCAACCTCGATTCCGAGAACCCGCCGCCACCGCCGAAGATCCAGCCCTACAAGACCCACCTGGCCTATGTGAAGGAGCGTCGTACCGACGCCGAAGCCGTGGCCATCCTCGCCGAAGCCCTGGATGCGCTGCGCGCGCGCCGCGCGGCTGGCGAGGTCATTTACTGATCGAGCCGTCGCCGGTCCGAGCGAGGCCGCTCGAACGCGTTAGGCCCAGCAGTCGAAGTACGGGAGCTTGACGGCTGCGTCCTCGTCGATCAGCCAGAGGGTGCAGTCGGTTCCCTCCACATGGGCGGCCGGCAGTTCGGGATCGCCGGCGAGCGCTCTGGCCAGCGAGTCACCCTTCTCCTCACCCGACACCAGGAACCAAACCTGCCGCGAGCGGCTCAGCGTCGCGAGCGTCAGGCTGATCCGCTCGCTGGGCGGCTTTGGTGCGTCGCTCACCCCGATCACCGGCTGCGTGGTCGGCTCGGACGACGGGTGGTTGGGGAAGATCGAAGCCACATGGCCGTCCGGGCCCATGCCGAGCAGGCAGATGTCGAAGCGGGTCTCGCCGAGTTCCTTGGCATAGGTGTTCGCGGACGCGCCTGCGTCCACCACCCCGTCGGCGCTCGGCATCGGATGGGTCCGGGCCGGGTCCACCTGGAAGTAGCGCGCCAGCAGGGCGAGCGTTGGCCCGGCATTGCGTTCGGGATCTTCGGTGGGCAGGAAGCGTTCGTCGCCCCACCACAACTCCAGCCGGGACGAATCCACCTCGCTGTCCGCCAGCAGTTCGCCCAGGCGGGCATACATCGCGGTGGCGATCCGGCCGCCGGTGAGGCAGAGGTGGGCCACACCGCCGTCCCGCTGCAACTGGGTGAGGGTGGCCAGCAGTCGCCGCGCCGTGGTGTCTGCCAGTTCCTCGTGGCTACGGTGCCGCACCACCTGGGGTTGCCTGCCGGTCATTTGCGCGCGCCGCCGGTCTGCGGAGTCGCGCGGTCGAGTCGCCGCACCAGAGCTGCCATGGCCTCAGCGTAGATGGGATCGTCGTCCATTCGCCGCAGCTCCTCGGTGAGCAGGGTGTTCAGGTCGCGCCGGGGGAGTGCCACCAGGCGCTCCGGCAGCCCCGGTGCCGAGATCACGGCCAGGTTGCCGTCGGTTCGGGCCACCCGGATCTCGTCGGTCTCGGCGCCAAGGGTCACCTCGGTGATGCCCACCCCGGGATGTCGGGTGACCGCGACGCCGACGTTCAGGCGATCGCCCAGCCAGGCCGCGAGCAGGCTGGCGGCAGCATTGTCGGGCGCCGCCCCCACGGTCGCGCGGGTCACGTTCATCGGGTAGGCGTCCAGTGCGGCAGCGAGCAGGCCGCGCCAGCGGGTAAGCCGCGTCCAGGTGAGGTCGGTGTCGCCCGGGCAGTAGTTGCGAGCCCGCACCTCCAGCGCGGCGAGCGGGTCGGGATCACCCATCGCGTCGGTGATCCGACGCGTGCCCAGCCGTCCGAGCTGGTCGGACGCTGGCGCCACCGGCGAGCAGCCCGACCACCAGACGATCACCGGCAGGTCGGGCAGGAGCAGCGGCAGCACCACCGAATCCCGGTGTTTGCGCAGCTCGCCGTGGAACTTGAGGGTCACGATCTCGCCGGGCGCATCCTCACCGGCGCGGATGGACGCGTCCAGTCGGTCCGCGCGGGCTCGTCCGTTCGTCACCAGCAGGATCCGGGATGGATGCTCGAGCGCGGTGTCAACCACCGCAGCCATGGCCCGGTCGTAGTCACCCTGGTCGACGACCACAACCAGGGTGAAGACCACGCCGGAGATCCCCCCGAGCCGATGGCGCAGTTGCCCGAGCTGCTCCTGCAGCGCCGCGGCGTTGGTGTCAGTGAGTTGCACGATCATCTTCGGTCTCCTCAAGCCCTTACGGCCGGCGCCAGCTGAAGCCGTCGCGGGCGAGCATCTCCACAGCCGACGTCGGCCCCCAGGTGCCGGATGGGTAGGCCTGGGGCGGTTCCTCCTGGCTGGCCCAGTGGTCCAGGACCGGGTCAAGCAGCCGCCAGGACAGCTCCACCTCAGCCGGCTGGGGGAACAGCGGCTCCGCGCCACGCAGCACGTCCAGCAGCAGCCGTTCGTAGGCCTCCGGGCTGGACTCCACGAACGAGGTGTCGTAGCCGAACTCCATGTTCACCTCGCGTAGTTCGGAGGTGGCCGGCACCTTGGCGCCGAACCGCAGCGTGATGCCCTCCTCCGGCTGGATCCGCAGCACCAGGGCGTTGTTGCCGAGCGAGCGGACGTCCGCGTGGTCGAAGGGCAGGTGCGGTGCGGTGCGCAGGTTCAGGGCAACCTCGGTGACCCGGCGGGGGAGCCGCTTGCCGGCCCGCAGGTAGAACGGGACGCCGGCCCAGCGACGATTGTCGATGTCCACCCGGATCGCCGCGAAGGTGTCCGTGTGTGAGTCGGCCGGGATGCCCTTCTCCTCCAGATAGCCGGCCACCAGCCGGCCACCGGCCCAACCTGCGGCGTACTGGCCGCGCGCGGTGTGGGCGCCCAGATCGGCCGGTGTGCTCGCCGCCGCCAGCACCTTGCGCTTCTCCGCGCTCAACTCATCGGCGCCGAAAGACGTGGGTTCCTCCATCGCGGTCAGGGCCAGCAGCTGCAGCAGATGGTTCTGGATCACGTCACGGGCCGCGCCGATGCCGTCGTAGTAGCCGGCCCGGCCTTCGATGCCGATGTCCTCGGCCATGGTGATCTGCACGTGGTCGATGTAGTTGCGGTTCCAGATCGGCTCGAACATGGTGTTGGCGAAGCGGAAGGCCAGTAGGTTCTGGACGGTCTCCTTGCCCAGATAGTGGTCGATCCGGAAGACGCTGGTGGGCTCGAACGCCTTGGCGAGCTTCCGCTCCAGCTCCTGCGCGCTGGCCAGGTCATGGCCGAACGGCTTCTCGATCACCACCCGCCGCCACGAGCCTCTCGGCCGGTCGGCGAGACCGTGCCGACGCAGTTGCGCAACGGTGATGTCGAAGGCAGTTGGTGGCACCGACAGGTAGAAGGCATGGTTGCCGCCGGTGCCCTGGGTTTCGTCCAGCTCGGCGAGGGTGCGCTTGAGTTCCTCGAAGGCCGCGTCGTCGTCCAGTTCGCCGGAGACGAACCGGACGCCGGCCACGAGCTGCCGCCAGACGTCCTCACGGAAGGGCGTCCGGGCATGGCTGCGGACGGCGTCCGCCACGACATCGGCGAAGTGTTCTGCCGCCCAGTCGCGCCGGGCGAACCCGACCAGCCCGAAACCAGGGGGCAGCATGCCGCGGTTGGCGAGGTCGTAGATGGCCGGGAGGAGCTTCTTGCGGGCAAGGTCGCCGGTCACGCCGAACAGCACCAGGGCCGAAGGTCCGGCCATCTCGGGAAGCCGGCGGTCGCGGGGGTCGCGAAGAGCGTTCACCGTCACGACTGTACAAGTGCAAGCTCCGCGAGCGGTTCACACTGATCGCAGTCCAGAAGAGCTTGGGTCTAGACTGCTCAGACCTTCTCAGAGAGGACGGCATGAGACCAGCCGAGGAAGGCGCGCCCGTCTCGGTGCTGGCGCCTGTTGACTGGCGAGCGACCGCGAAGGCCTATCTGGCCCTCGCGAAGCCGCGGATCATTGAACTCCTGCTGGTGACCACGGTGCCCGCGATGTTCCTGGCCGCCGGCGGCTTCCCGCCCTGGCAGCTGGTGCTCTGGACGCTGCTGGGCGGTACCGCTGCCGCCGCCAGCGCCAATGTCTTCAACTCGGTGCTGGACGCGGACATCGACGCCAGGATGCGGCGGACGCGGCGGCGTCCGATGGCGCTCGACCTGGTCACGCCGGCGCGCGCGATCGCCTTCGGCGCGGTGCTCGGCGTCGCGTCCGTCCTCATCCTGGGGCTGGGCGCCAATTGGCTTTCGGCGGGGCTCGCCCTCGCGGCGAACCTCTACTACGTGTTCGTCTACACGATGGCGCTGAAGCGCCGCACCTCGCAGAACATCGTCTGGGGCGGCGTCGCCGGATGCTTTCCGCCGCTGATCGGCTGGACGGCGGTTACCGGCTCGGTGGCGTGGGCCCCGCTGGTGCTGTTCGCGATCGTCTTCGCGTGGACGCCGCCGCACACCTGGGCGCTTGCGCTGCGTTACCGCGAGGACTACCTCAATGCGCACGTGCCGATGCTGCCGGTGGTGGCGCCGCCGGTGACGGTGGCTTGGCGCATTCTTGCTTATAGCGCTCTCACCATGGCGGTGAGCCTGCTGCTCTGGCCAGTGGCCGGAACCGGCTGGGGGTACCCGCTGGTCGCGCTGGTGGCTGGACTGGCGATGCTGGCCGAAGCGGTCGCGTTGCTGGTTCGAGCCAAGCGCGGCCTTACCGACGCAGCACTGAAGCCGATGCGGCTCTTCCACCTCTCCAACAGCTACCTGGCGATCGTGTTCATCGCCGCTGCGGTCGATCCGTTGCTGTTCTGAGCGACGCGAGCACCGCTCGCGTCAGCCGGCTCGATCAGTCAAACCCGATTTGGTAGGCATACCAGGCCGCCGGCGGACCTCCCTAGGGTCTCGACCCGACCTGGATGGCTTATCCGGGAGCTGCGGTGCCCCGTAAGCCATCCAAGTCGGGTGGCGCCATCTGTGCCCGGCTAGTCAGCCTGAATAAGCCATCAAACTCGGGTTT
>JAKOQD010000362.1 GCA_029778515.1 Actinomycetes bacterium | reverse complement strand
CTAACGCTGCCTGAACCTGACGAAGGGCGGCGTGCCTCGACCACCGCTTGGGAGGGCTCGGTAATACTGGAGGATGCCTTGATCCCGACGCTCGCAGGAGACTGATGGCTTCCACCGCTCAGCCCGCCGGCTCAGTTCTAGCATCCCCACAGCGACGCAGCCAGGGCATCGCCCTGCGCCGCGGACTCACCCTGCTGGGCATGTCAGTACTGGTCCCCGGCTCGGCCCAACTCGCGGTCGGCAAGCGAAACGTCGGCCGCGTCGCGCTGCGGGTCTGGCTCACCCTGCTCGCCGTTCTGGTGGTCGCGCTGCTCCTGCTGATCCCGTTCCGCACCCAGATCATCGGTCTCTACGCCAATCCGATCACCCTGACGGTGCTGCGCTGGCTGGTGCTGGCGCTCGGGCTCGGCTGGATCCTGCTGGTGCTCGACGCCTGGTTGTTGGCCAATCCCCGCGCAATGTCCACGGCCGGCAAGCTGGTCTCCGGCGGTGTGGCGCTCGCGCTGATGGCCACCGGTGGGGCGGTGTCCTGGACGGTCTCCGGACTCTTCGCCGCCCAGTCGAAGCTGGTCACGAACATCTTCACCGGCGGCGGCAGCAGCAAAGTCGAGAACGGCCGGATCAACATCCTGCTGATGGGCGGCGACGCCGGTGCTGACCGGCAGGGCCTGCGTCCGGACTCGATGACGGTTGCCAGCATCGACGCCGATACCGGCCGGACAGTGCTGTTCAGCCTGCCGCGCAACCTGCAGCACGCGCCCTTCCCGTCCGACTCGCCGCTGCACGCGAAGTATCCCAACGGCTACTTCTGCCACGTCGAGGATCTGGCGGACGCCTGCCTGCTCAACGGCGTGTACACGCTTGCCGAGCAGAACAAGAAGCTGTTCCCGGGGGTCAAGTACCCCGGCGCTGAGACCACTGCCGCGGTGGTGGGGGAGACCCTCGGCCTGAAGATCAACTACTGGGCCATGATCGACCTGAAGGGCTTCCAGCAACTGATCGATGCGGTCGGCGGCATCCGGCTCGACATCGGCAAGAAGGTGCCGATCGGCAGCCTGCATGGACCCAAGGGCGTCTACGGGTGGATCAAGCCCGGCAAGAACGTCAAGCTGGACGGGTTCCACGCGCTCTGGTTCGCTCGCTCGCGGGAGTACTCCACCGACTACGAGCGGATGATTCGGCAGAAGTGCGTGATGAACGCCATGCTCAAGCAGCTCAACCCGACCACGGTGCTGACCAAGTTCCAGGACATCGCCGCGGCCGGCGAGCAGATAGTGGCGACCAACCTGCCCTCCGGGGAGATCGGGACGGCGCTCGACCTGGCCATGAAGGGCAAGTCGATGCCGATGGCCTCGGTGAGCTTCACCCCGCCACTGATCGTGCCGATGGACCCGGACCTCGCCAAAATCCGGGCCGTGGTGACCGAGAAGATTGCTGATAGCGAGGCTCTGGACGCTCATCCCGAGTCGACCGCTTCGAGTTCCGCCTCGGGTTCGGCCTCGCCCACCCCGAAGAAGAAGCCGTCATCGACCCAGACCGACAACCTCGATGCGGTCTGCAAGGTGAGCGCCTAGATCGGTCGCGGTTCGTCGACCG